>JAUVIR010000056.1 GCA_030592645.1 Candidatus Fermentibacterota bacterium
TATCCATAGTATGGCTCGATACGGGTGCCAGTTCAATTGTAAAAAGAATATTCCTGAGCAATGAAAACACATCCGCATCATCTCTTGCTTCTGCTGCATTTCGCAGTTATTCTCCCGGTTCGAACTATCACATTAAACAGCTTGCTGATAAAATAGATGTCATGCTTTCGGGAGGAATTCCAGAGCTCAGCATTCGTATTCTTGATTTCAGTGAATGCTCCGGATTCGGGCGCACCGTACTCATGGAGGAGAGGAAGATCCCCAGGGGAGAGGTTCGCAGTTACGGCTGGATTGCCCGCAGGATAGGGAAGCCCGGCGCAGCAAGGGCTGTTGGTAACGCATTGCGCACCAATCCGTTTCCACTTGTCATACCATGCCATCGAGCTGTAAGGTCAGATGGCAGAATCGGCGGTTTTCAGGGAGGTTCCGCCATGAAGCGCGACCTCCTTAAAATGGAGGGAATACTCTTCAGTCCCTCGGGAAAAGTACAGATTGACATGAAAGAGTTCAGTCTATAATATTTCATACGATAACTATCGGAAATCATTTCAGATACGGAGGTGGTACATGTATTTGCGTCCGCGCACCTGATCTGCAGCCATGAACTCCGTGAGAGTTCCATTATACAAACAAGCAGCAAGTTGCTGTCACTTCAACTGAACTGACTCCCTGTTAAGTCCGCAGCAGCAATGCTGCTACACAGTGGAGGAGGTACTATTGTGCTGCAGCCATCCGCAGCCTTTTTTAAAACCTGAACAGATTTATCTGTTAAGAAAAATAATGGATCGTTAATTGTATTTCAGGAGGTTGAAATGAAAAGGTTAGCTATATTTATTGCCCTATCAGTACTGTCAACTGTCGTAAATGCTGCAGATAGAGTCGTTCTTCTTGAAGATTTCACGAATTGCGGATGCGGTCCCTGCTGGAGCTTCGAACCTACTCTGAATGCTTTTATAAGCAATCATCCCGGTGATCTGGCCGTTGTGCGGCCGCACGTTTCGTGGCCGTCTCCTTCAGATCCCATTTACCTTGCTAATCCAGCTGAGCAGAACTATCGCAAAAGCATATACGGAGTGAACTCGGTTCCATGGATTCAATTTGGCGGCACTATAAAGGCATCCAACAGTTCGGGCGGGTTGATCAGCGCGTTCAACTCCAGAATGGCCGTCCCATGTCATCTGGATATCTCTGTAGAGAATTACGTAAGCTATGGGAGCGGTACGATTCAGATCACACTGATCGCTGAGGAGGACCTTGGCGATACAGATCTGAAGGTTCATGCGATCATAGTTGAGAGCGGTATACCCGGCGTGGGATACTTTGCAGGTTCAACTTTCGAGCAGGCTTTCAGAGAGGAGCTGTTCGGCGTCACCGGGCAGGATGTAAGTTTTGGACCATCGTATCCTGACACGGTTGTTGTGAGCGTGGATTACGACTCCGGCAGCTGGGTATTCGAAAACCTTCACCTCGCAGTATTTGTACAGAATCATGCTTCTTCCGGCACAGAAGTCCACAACGCCTGGTACGACTATCTTGGAGCTGTTACAGGTATAGAAGGGGATCAAACTGAAGATCTGAATAGCGATGAACTGGTGATACAGGTCAATTCCAATCCCTCCAATGGAAGTATTTCTCTTACAGTCGAAGCACTCAGTGAGGGGACGGGTATCCTTACGATCTACGATACAAGCGGAAGATGCATAGCAAACGGGACCGCCCATGAAAATGCAGCTTCTTATTTTGAGATCGAAGAAGCTGGAGTGTACTTCGCAAGGGTAACCTCGGGTGGAAAGATAGCCACTTCAAGGATTGTAGTTGTCAGATAGCCCGGTCGCTGATGACTGGAATTCCAGAATCGGAGGAAAAACAGGATTATGCATAAACAATTCATATTGTTCTTCCTGCTGGTAATGAATGCAGGTGGAGGCAGTATAGAGATCGGCACAGATGAGTTCTTCTCTAACAATCCCTTCTGTGCAAGCTGCGCAGCCGATATGAGATATCAGACCCTGTACCTTGAGAGTGAACTTGGAAACACTATCGAAATAGAGTCAATATCGCTTATGAGGACACCAGCGGGAGGTACCAGCGTTACTTTGGATACACTGGTGATATACATCGGATACTCCAAGAGCGGCGAACTCGGGACCGGTTTCGATGATAATTACGTGCCCGGAACGAAACAGATGGTATTCTGGGAAGAAAACTGTACGATAAATGCGCCCGATCCCGATCAGTGGTTCCAGATCGATCTCGAAACATCGTTCAGCTACAACGGCAGCGGCAATCTCATCGTAGAGTACGCCTGGCCTGACGGTTACGATGAGATCTTCAACTATAACTGGACAGGAACCGTAAATAGGTCTCTGACAGGAGGATGGGGAGCTGCTTCAGGTTTCACCACCCAGGATTGCCCTCATATCCTGCTTTCGGGCACTCTAAGCCTTCAGAATGTGACATTCGGGTTCATTAAAAGTCTGTTCAGCATGGAGTAAATCGATACATGTGTCAGGGGAGAGCAGCTCCCCTGGCGCCTGAAGAACCGGATTTGTTCCATCTTTGTTATGTTTCATGCTTCCGTTCCAGTCAATGTATCAAAGATGCTGAAAGGTCATGATCATGTATACTGAAAAGTTTCGAGACATATTAAGATCCAGCCTTGAAAAAGCCGAAGAGAACGGTACGTTCAAGAGGGAAAGGGTCATTACATCAAGGCAGGGAACTTCAGTCGCTGTTGAGCAGTCGGGTGAAGTTCTTAATTTCTGCGCCAACAACTACCTTGGGCTTTCTGGTAATCAGAGGCTGGTTGCCATAGCATGTGAAATACTCGAAGAGCGAGGTTATGGTCTTTCTTCCGTACGCTTCATATGCGGTACTCAGGATATTCATAAGGAGCTCGAGAGGAAGATATCAGGTTTCCTGGGCAAGGAAGACACAATACTCTACTCCAGCTGTTTCGATGCTAACGGAGGACTATTTGAGCCTCTGCTTACTGACGCCGATGCCATTATTTCAGATCAGTTGAACCATGCTTCCATTATAGACGGGATAAGGCTCTGCAAGGCAAAAAGGTATCGATACAGCCATGCTGACCTTGAGGATCTTGAAGCAGTGCTTATACATGCACGGGGTGCGAGGATCAAGGCAATCGTCACAGACGGTGTATTTTCCATGGACGGTGAGATTGCGCCGCTTCCCGGTATATGTGATCTGGCAGAAGAATACGGAGCACTTCTTATAGTCGATGATTCCCATGCAACGGGATTCATCGGGGAATCCGGAAGGGGGAGTGTTGAATACCATGGTGTGACGGAGAGAGTAGATATCGTAACATCAACCTTCGGGAAGGCTCTGGGGGGAGCTTCGGGAGGATTTACTACGGGTCCTGCAGAAGCGATCGAGATGCTCAGGCAGCGATCCAGACCATACCTTTTCTCAAATACCCTTGCCCCGGTAATCGCAGGAACGACTCTCGCCGTCATCGACATGATCGAAAAGTCCAGTGAAGAGAGGGACAGGCTTCGGGATAACCAGAGACGCTTCAGGAGAAAAATGACTGATGCCGGATTCAGGATCATCAAAGGAGACCATCCAATTGTCCCGGTCCTTTTCGGTCATCTTCCGGACGATGCGGCGCTGGCACAGAGATTCGCTGATGAACTTCTGCGAAAAGGGATTTATGCCATAGGATTCTTCTATCCTGTAGTTCCCAATGGAGAGTCAAGGATCAGGGTACAAATCTCTGCTGCTCACACAACCCAACAGGTGGATACCTGTGTTGAAGTGTTCATCGATGTCGGTAAAATGCTTGGAGTCCTATAGGTTAAGCTTGAGCCCCACTTGACAGAGGGTATACATTATTAGCAGATACCCTATATGAGTACAAAATCAATTGATGAATCTCTGTTCGGCTTGATAAGGCGTCAGCTTCTTTCTCTTTTCTTTCTGAATCCTGAGAAGTCCTTCTATCTCCTTGAACTTATCAATATCCTCCGCACAGGCAGGGGAGGGGTTCAGAGGGAAGTTGCCAATCTTGTTGAGTCGGGGATCATTACAAGAGAAAAATCAGGTATGAAGGTATTCTTCAGCCTTGCCGAAAACTGTATTGTCACTGATGAGATGCAGAGACTTCTTCGTAAATTCGTAGATTACGAGAGTATGCTGTCTCTCGCAGTAAGGGATTACGGGACGTTCATTAGAACCGCTGTAATGTCCACAGAGGGAGAAGAGGGGAGCTTTAATCTCCTTGTCTCATTCGATGGTGATTCTGAAGAATTCCGTATGGAGATAGAGAGAATTGAACTGCTCACCGGTATTGAAATTGTACTGTCAACGGTTCAGCCTCATGAACTTAAAGCATACATCAGGAACAGTGAAGCACAGTGGATTTCCGGCGGAAAGTGGAAACTGCTTGCAGGGAGAGCAGACGATCTCATGCCCGTGGAGCTTGAAACCGAATCCGGTATATGTGAACCCGACCTGTTTTCAGGAACAGGTTTCACCTGGTGACGGGATAGTGTATTGACATTCATCAGGGACAGACAGTTCTACAGGTTCTCGGCTTACGGATTTCTCAAGAATCTGCGTTTTTTTGAACCATTTATCATTCTCTATTTCAGGGAAGCAGGATTCTCTTTCCTGGATATCGGAATACTATTTGCCATCAGAGAGATATCCACTGTACTGCTTGAAGTGCCTACCGGTCTGGTGGCCGACATAGGTGGAAGGAAGATCTCCATGATCTTCTCCATGGCCGCTTATATAGTCAGTTTCCTGACTTTCTTTTTCTTTCCCTCCTATGCAGCCGCAGCGGGGGCCATGGTATTGTTCGCATGCGGTGAGGCTTTCCGAACCGGCACTCACAAGGCAATGATCCTGGAATACCTCAAGATAACCGGGCAGGAGAAATGGAAGCCCGATTATTACGGTGCAACGAGAGCTGCCTCCAAACTGGGTTCGGCGCTGAACGCGCTGGTCGCAGCAGCACTGGTCTTCATAACCGGAAGTTTCAGGTACATTTTTCTTGCTGCCGCCTTTCCATGCCTGATCAATATGATGAACCTCGCCTCGTACCCGCATAATCTCAATGGAACGGACATAAAAGAAAGTCATGTAAGACCCGGCATCAAGGATACTTTAAAGCATTTCGTGTCGATATTCAGGGATCATGATGCACGTCTAGGTATTATTAACTCCGCCGTTTTCGATGGCTTCTTCAAGGTCACAAAAGAGTATCTCCAGCCTGTTCTCAAAGCCATGGCAATCGGGCTGCCGATATTGACCGCGCTGACTCTGGACAGGAGAACGGCAATCGTGATCGGGTTTGTCTATTTTGTTCTATTTCTTGCGGCAAGTACCGCATCAAGATACTCCGGAAAATTCAGCAGGCGTATAAAGGGTGTTGTTCATTCAATTAATATCACCTGGATCATATGCTTCAGTATGCTGATAGTCGCGGGCGCTTTTGGGGGCCTGTCACTGTACGTTGTTACGATTGGGGCATACCTTGTTTTATTCATCCTTCAGAACATCAGGAGACCTCTTTGCGTTACGTACATTAGTGATAAGGTTCCGCACAGGGTCATGGCTTCGGGGCTTTCAGTCGAATCGCTCGTAAAAACTCTTGCTATGACGATTCTTGCGCCAGCGTTCGGATACATTGCAGATATTGCAGGGGTTGGAATAACCGTAGCCGCAGCAGGAGTGCTGATGGGATTTCTGTACTTGCCTCTTAGACTTGGAGAACCCGGGCAGGAATCAGCTTCCGCTCTCTGATCCCTCTTCCTGCTGATCATCTGTTCTTCGCTTCATTACAAGAATGGTGCTGCCAAGGCATGCACCCAGCGTGGCAACTTTCCATCCATCTTCCTGTTTTTCAGCGATGATATCGGAAATCTTGCCCCTGAGACTCCAGAAGATCTGGACAATCTCATGCTCATATTCATGGCCGTCATTTGCAAGGATAAGCATATTCCCGCCTGAGACCTCTCCAAGTGCGACTACATTCCATTTCTCTTTTTCGCTGTTCTCAATAGTTTTTTTCATGGCTGCAGCGCTTTTCCATGAAGCGGGTATCATGATGTGTTTCAGGATTCATCTCCTTTCATTGTTATCAGCCGGGAATCCAGATCTTATCTGCAAGTACTGTTTCTGCACCCCCTGGAAGGTTCATCTGTTCCTTTGTTTCACAATAGAACACAAAACCCCTCCAGGAGAGGAGGTACTTTGTTTTCCTCTTCTTGAAACCGGAGGGTGAGATAACGATCAGAGGATCTGTCGTCTTCTGAAGGATTTTTTTAAATTCAACAGATTCGAGCTTAATAATCGCACCAGAAGCTTTCAGAGCCCGGGCAGCGGCGTTTGCAGCAGAAGTTGCCGCAGTTGTTGCTAAACCCATAATTACGGTAGTCATAGCGGGATCAACCATTAAGCGTTTCTCCTCTCATCCAAATAAATAGTAACTTCAGGAAGGATCAGCAATAGTGTTTGGGGCATTTGATACACAGATATCCTACAATGTTCTTTCAATGCCATGCGCATAAGGAACGCTTTGGGGATAGTTATTCGGAGGAAGTGACCAGTAGTAGTAGAGCTGATCAATTGTTTCCCTGCCGGGAACCAGAGGATTTCGTTCATCGGGATCGTTTAGGAGGTCATACAGAACCGGGGAACCTTCCTGCGGGTTTCCTATTACCACCATATTATCCAGCCTTATAGCCGCCATGTCCGGAGTTACCGATACCAGATTGCTTGAGGTGATTAATCGGGGCGTCCGGGGAAATCCTGCACTGAGAATGTCCAGCCCATCGGCCCAGATGGGTACATTCAGACCCGATATACCCAGTACTGTGGGCAGAATATCTATCTGGGCAACAACCTCGTCGTTTACGCCTATCGGTATACTTCGGCCGGATATGATCAGGGGTACGTTGAGTATTTCCTGATAGAGAGTATGTCCGTGACCGAAGCCGCCATGATCCAGGAATTCCTCTCCATGATCTCCAACGATTACAAAAACGGTGTTATGCACCGTGTCCCTGGCTTCCAGCTCAGAGAGCAGACGACCGATCTGACTGTCCATGAAAGCAAGTTCGCCATCGTAAAGCCCCACCATGATCTCAAGCTGAGCTGAGTTCATTTCAACAAGACCATTGTTCAGGTCAGGCACATCGTTTCTGCGGCCCCAGAAGATATTGTAGAGATTATCGGACTTAGGATCCGAGTAAAGGGTATCCCATGGGGAGGGAGGAGAGTAGGGCAGGTGCGGATCGAAGAAGTGAATAGCCGAGAAGAGAGGTTTTGCAGGATCCCGGTGTGCGTCGTACCATTGCAGGAAATCGTTTACCGTTTCTTCAGCGTTCCGAACGTTAGCTTTGCCCGGAGTGTATTGACAGTCGAAATAATCAAAACCTTGATGGAAACCGAATTCCTCACTCATGAAGACCCCGTTGAAAAAGGCAGCTGTCTGGAATCCGGCGCTTCGTTTGAGCATCAGGGGGATAGTGGGAAGGGAAGTATCAATCCCGTAGAAAGTATCATTGTAATAACCTGCTCCGTGGGCTCGCTGGGACAGACCTGTCATGATAGATGCCATTGCCGGGAGAGTCCAGCTGCTCTGTCCCTGAACACGGGTCCAGATGGTCCCGCTCGAAGCAAGGCTGTCCAGAACCGGAGTTGTCTCTCTGAAGTATCCGTTTATGGAGAGATGATCAGCGCGTGCGCTGTCAATAAGAATAAGGACTATATCAGGATATCTGCTTAAAGAAGTATCCTCGCCGCCGCATCCGCAAAGGATGAGTACCGGGATAATCAAAACGAACAGAAGGGTACCTGTATTTTTTTTCATTTTTCCCGTTTCTCCTGTTTCTTCTCAAAGGCTCTTTTGTTTGTCTTCAGTGCGCATAGATGACCGCACATGGAACATACATCGTCGTCGGAGGGAAGAGCTTCATTTCTTTCATTTCTTGCAGTGAGGGGATCCATTGCAAGATTGTACTGTGCTTCCCAGTCGAAATTATTTCTAGCTTCCGCCATAAGATTATCAGGTTCAATTGCGCCTTTGATCCCCCTTGCAATATCTGCTGCATGAGCCGCTATCCTTGCCGAGATCACGCCTGTTTTTACGTCATCGACATTGGGAAGCCTCAAATGCTCCGCCGGGGTCACGTAACAGAGGAAATCCGCACCGTACCACCCTGCCAGTGCGCCGCCTATGGCAGAGGTTATGTGATCGTATCCGGGCGCTATATCGGTGACGATAGGACCGAGCACGTAGAAGGGAGCATTATTACAGAGGCTCTTCTGCATTCTGATATTCTCAGCAATTTTATCCAGTTGAACATGTCCAGGACCTTCGATCATTACCTGAACTCCAGCATCAAGGGAACGCTTCTGTAGTTCACCAAGGGATATCAGCTCCTCGATCTGTGCCTGGTCGGAAGCATCCGCAAGGCAGCCCGGTCTGAGACCGTCTCCAAGTGAGAAGGTGACATCGTACTCATGAAGTATCTCGATCAATCGGTCAAAATGCTCGTAAAGAGGGTTTTCGCTGCCTCTCTTTTCCATCCATTCCGCCAGGAGAGAGCCGCCCCTCGAGACTATACCCAGTTTTCTACCCTGAGCTTTCAGAAGTTTAAGAGCCCTTGCTGTTACGCCGCAGTGAAGCGTGAGGTAGTCTACTCCCATTATGCAGTGATCCTCAACAGCTGCAAATATCTCTTCCTCCGAGACATCACTTACATCTTTTCCCTCTCTCAATGCCTTGCCGAAAACCTGGTAGAGCGGGACGGTGCCTATTGGTACCGGGCTTCTTTCCATTATCTTGCCCAGTATTGATTTCCATTGTGAACCCGTTGAAAGATCCATTACAGTATGAGCGCCGTATGCGACGGCAACTTTCAGTTTCTCAAGTTCGGTTTCCGTGGATTCCAGATCCTCAGAACTTCCGATATTCGCGTTGATCTTTATCGTCATACCCCTGCCGATGGCTATCGGCTTTCGTACATCATGGGTGTTGTTGGCGGGTATTACTATTGTACCGTCTGCCAGACCCTCTTTGAGTCTGCTTTCGGGAACTCCCTCCAGTTCAGCCGTTCTGCTGACGATTTTAAGGGATATTCCCCTCTTCGCGGCCTCAATCAGTGTTGTCATGACTGCTTATTTCTCCCTCCGCTGGTGCCAGGAGGCTGTCCGAGAATGCAGCATCGGCATAAGGAACCACATATCTGGCTATAATGAACACATATTTTCATCAAATACATTTCAGTATTCTCTTCAAATCTGTAATCATTCTATCTCAGCTATGCGGCTCTTCTGCTCAATGCCCATTCTCGAACAACCTCCTACCCAGATCAGGTTCATCGGGTATGCTCTCAGCCTTGTTAAGCCGTGTTATCAAGGCACCCCCTATTTGTAAACTCCAGTATCTATTCTTAACAGTTTTGTTTGAAAGTCAAGTGCATATCAGAGAGAATTTCATTATTGTTCTGCTGGAGGTGAGAGATGACGGAGAACGACAGGGATGAAGGTAAACTTGTATCGGTTCTTGAAGCCAGGGATGAGCTGGAAGCGTTCACTATACAGGCATTTCTCGAAAGCCAGGGGATAGATGCGGCAATAAGAAGCAGGCAGATACCCATGTACGATGGAATTGCCAGAGTCTGGAATCCTGTCTGGGGTTACGTCCTTGTAATGGAGGAGCACCATGACAGAGCAGAAGAGCTTATCAGGGAGTATATAAATTCGTGCGGCAGTGCAGAAGGAATTGAAGAAGAGGATATCTCTGAAGTGGATACCGATACATGACGGTTATGCTGCTTCTGAACAGTCTGCTGCTCAGTGTCAGTACATGGTACACCCTCCCGGAACCGCCTGACTCCGCGACATTCTTCGAATCCCTTTCTGCCGAACCAATTGAAGTGTTGATTTTCATGGCCAGAAGTGGATGGACCCCGGACTGGATAGATCCCGGTGAATTATCCGCAACTCTATTTGAGCAATATCCTTCCGATGCAGCTGTGATCGCCTGGACAGCCTCACTCATGAACGTTCCATTCAGAACGGAGACTATACCTGTGCTGATCGAGTATGGTGATGATTACATCATACCGGATACCGAATCGATTGCTGCAAACCCTCAGCTTCTGCATGCCTTTCTCAGAAGAGTCCAGCATATCATAATCGCTGGAGATGAACCTGATGAGCAGGAGAGAATCGTTGAGATAATAACCGGTTCATGGAGCGATCTCCCACTGGATTGCAAAGTACTCTCCCTTGAAGTACTGGGTAAACTCGGGATTGATTTGACGGGTGATATCCGGATAGAGGAGCTTTCAGATTCAGACCTCAGGGCTTCTGCCAGATACTGCAGCGAGCTTGGCAGAGAGTATGCGTTCACTGTTTCCGGTAACGAAACAGCTCTCGAGAGGATCTATACAGCCGCCTGCAGCCCGCAGGAAGCAGCACCAGCCATGTTATCCGACCAGCTTTGGGCAGTACGATACAATGCGGTCGCTGCATGCGACCCTGCTATTCCCGAACCGCTTCTGGACGATCCCATTGCTTATGTCAGACTTTCTGCCGCATTGGCCAGAAGGGACGCCGGATATCCTGATGGAATCGCGGCTGTAAGGGAGATAGCCCTTATTGAAGGCCCTGTGGGGTATATGGCAACAGAAGAGCTGGGTGCTGCCGATACACTTCTTCTGAAGGAATTCATGATCAGCGGGGAACCCGGACGTCGAATTGCCGTTCAGACCGCATGGCTCAATGATTCACTGCCTGTGGATTCAATTGTCGAAGAAATATGGATCTCCGATCCCTACTGGCTGGTCCCCATCTCCTGGGCATGGCATCTCGTTGATATTTCCGATTCAATTCATGCGGAAACCGTTCTGCAGGACATCAATTCCCGTCGCTCCAGCTATACCGACCCCGCCATGATAGATGAGTATATGGCTGTATTGCACAATCGTCTTGAAGGAGTAGAGGAAGAAGACAATCCTGAGGATTCCGATTGGAACCAGTATCTTCTTCCCTTTGATATCGAAACTGCGGTACCGGATACGGTAGTAATCAGAACGGACGCTGGTGACATCTTTATAGATCTATGGGGCGACACAGCTCCTGCTGCCTGCAGCGGTTTTCTGTACCTTGCCGAGAACGGATTCTATGATGGGATCAGCTTTCACAGGGTGATTCCCGGTTTCGTAGCCCAGGCAGGCTGCCCCCAGGGTGTGGGAACCGGCGGGCCGGGTTACAATCTTCCCAATGAAAGAAGCGTTATGCATTTCGGCAGAGGAGTGCTGGGCATGGCGGACGCCGGGCTGAATACCGCAGGAAGCCAGTTCTTCATAATGCTTGATGACCATGGAAGACTGGATGGAAGGTATACAGTCTTCGGCTCTGTCCTAAATACTGAATTCCTTGATGAAATTACAGTTGGCACAATTATCACAGAAATTGTGTTTACCGATGAATGAATCATTGCCGGCTCGGAAAGGTATGACATGACCCGAAATATTAACAGAATGCTTGTTACAGGTGCCCTCGGCCAGATTGGTTCCGAACTTACCGCCGAACTGCGTGAGCGGTACGGCAGGGACAACGTCATCGCATCGGATATAAGAACCGATGACAGCAGTTCTGTCGCAAGGGGCGGACCGCTTGTCATGCTTGATGTTACAGATGACAAAGCTGTTGAAAAGTCGATAATTGATAACAGGATAGACTCGATATTTCATATGGCTGCAATACTCTCCGCCACCGGGGAAGCAAACCCGCAGCTATGCTGGAAAGTCAACATGGATGGAACACTGAACATCCTGGAGGCTGCGAGGAAGAATGACCTGGTACGTGTGATAATACCCAGCTCCATAGCGGCTTTCGGCCCTGAGACACCAAGGGAAAACACACCCCAGGAGACTATATTGAAACCCAGGACAATGTACGGAGTAACGAAGGTTTCGGGGGAGCTGCTCTGTGATTATTACGTACGTAAATTCAATTTAGATGTCAGAGGTCTTCGCTACCCCGGTATCATCTCCTCGGAAACCCTTCCAGGAGGGGGAACCACCGATTACGCGGTAGATATCTATTACAAGGCTGTTCAAGAGGGCAGGTACACCTGTTTTGTGAAGAAGGACACGATGCTGCCCATGATGTACATGCCGGACTGCATCAAAGCCACACTTGATCTTGCTGAGGCCGATTTTGACGATCTTGTTCATTACAGCGATTTCAACGTAGGAGCGTTATCGGTCTGTGCCGGAGATATCGCCGAAAGTATCAGGAAGCATATACCGGATTTCGAGGTTGAATACGAACCTGATCATCGTCAGGCAATTGCTGATACCTGGCCTATGGGAGTCGATGATTCCGCCGCAAGGGAGGAATGGGGCTGGGAACCGGAATGGGATCTTGATTCCATGACCGCGGATATGCTGGAGAAACTCAGAGCAAAACTCCTGTAAACCCGTTACAGCGGGCGGGCAAGAATTACAACAGCGCAGGCTTCGCGGTATTCTCCAGTATCTTCAGCTCTGGAGTTCAGGTATATGATGTACCTTCCAACCGGAAGCCTTCCTCCGTTCTCTCCGGTTCCATTCCAGGTGATGATTTTCGATAAACCGCATATCTCCCGACGGAGGAGATTTCGAAGAAGCCTGCCCTGAATGTTGTAGATCTCAAGTGTAACTTCATTCTCCGTGTGCTGGAAATTCATTTCTATTGTAAGAACATCGTCCCGACCGTCTCCGTCCGGGGAGAAGGGATCAGGGTAGTAATCCAGAAATTTGCCGGAGCCGCTGCCCGAGCCTGCGGAACAACTGTTTATGGCGCCTGGTGTGCCTCCGCTGGTGCAGCTGCTCCAGTTTGCGGGTTCGTATCCGCTGAAATCCGGGTTCAGTTTCTCAAGGCTCACACCCGAAGAACCGCCCCAGTCATCGTCGTATGGGACGTAATCCATCACGCTGAGGGATGATTCCCTTAACATCAGGATATCCGCCCATTCCATGCCCTGTTGAGTATTGTTGTTCAGTACAGGCCAGCCGGACGGCTGCAGGAGGGGACACTGAACATCCGGCCATACAGTTTTGAAAGCGGACGAATCGGAAACAAGTACAGCGAAGCTGTCCGACTGCAATGTGATACTATCGCTGCAGAAAATGAAACGATCTTTTGAGTCCTCAAAGGTCCATCCGATGATCTGGACGGGGTTTGAAGATCTGTTTACTATCTCCACCCACTCAGGGTCGCCGGGGGAGGGGCTGTACATTATCTCGTTGATAACAACCGGGCCCGGCTCGTTCCAGTCGCACGATGCTGAATCGTCGGCGGGAAAGGAATCATCCTGGCATACAGCAAGTACGATGAGATGCATTTCTCCGCTGCACGAATTCCACTCGCAATCGGCCTGAAGCGTATCTCCGGGGACCAGCAAACCGCAGACGTAACTGTCTATCAGTTCTGAGCTCGATGGAGTACCGCTTTCATCGATATCTTCATAGAAATGAACAGTCATACTGCTTGCAGGTATGGTATCCGATCCTGTATTTGTGAATGCCGAAAATATTTCGATTATCTCGTCTCCGGGACCCATGGGCGGCACGCATTCCATACCTGCAGCCGAAGCGTTCACTCCCTCAATGAAAATGGGAGGAGGGCTGCCGGGTGACGGGCCTTCGGGCGACGCGAACCAGTTGTTTTCGCAGTCAGGTTCTTCCGGATGCTTCCGCTGAACGCTGTTGTCTTCGCCGGGGTCGAATGGGATTCCGTCAAGTTCATCATCATCACGGTTCAGCGGGTCATCGTGATTCAGAGGTGTTCCGTAGGTGGACATCACATCGGCTGATGCCGTACCTGATGATGCGTAAAGAGTAATGGGGTCATTCTGCGACAGGCCGTCTCCCAGAGTGGTGTTAGCTGTGGTGAGAATGACAGTTCCGGCAGGGAAATCGTATGGCTGAGCGCCATCTGTATATTCCCGATCAAGGATCACTGCGTAACAATCCTGCAGAATGTATGGTGATTCGAGTGCGTCCGGATCCGAAAGAGCTCCGAATTCATCGTTCCACTGCATAATCTCATCGAGAGCGTCGCCGTCGGTGAAGCGGCATCCGGAGATTTCAAAAACACCGGGTCCCGGATAGTATATCTCGATGTACTCGTCATGATCTTCTGCGGACGGATTACAGAGAACTTCGGTAACAACCAGTGGAATGCCCTCGCCGGAGCGGAAGCTCTTTAGAAGGACATCGTTCTCCGGCACCATATCTCCCGGAAGATAAACCCCTGCAGCTGCAAGGTAGTACCCCGCTTCAGGGGCACTTACCGTTACGGTGACGGTATCTGTCCCACCTGGGTATATGGAGTCGGTTAATACAATGCAGCATATTTCATCGGGTTGAGCAAGTGAATCTGCGTCCGAATCAATAAAGATGGTCACTTCCAGCCCGCCTGCTGCGGATGTACCACGGTTCGACACTACCGATGCTATCTGCAGGGGCTGCCCTGGAAGGGGCTGGGCAGGGGTTAGAATGAGAGAATCGACTGCTGCGTCTGCCGTATCGGCGAATACTGCCGGGCACCCCGGTGTTCCTCCCTCGGGTGAAACCGCCCAGCAGTATTCCTCATCAGGAAGGTCTGAGGATTTTCTTTCTACACTGTGATATTCCCCCGGGTCAAAAGGTATACCATCAAGTCCGTCATCGTCGCATAGAAGGGGATCATCGTATTGAAGAGGAGTTCCATAGGTTGAAAGAACATTCACCTGAGCGGTTCCGTGCATGCTGTAAAGGGTCAGGGGATCGTTGCCTGTGAGCCCGTTGCCTATGGTTGTATTCTCAACGGTAAATACGAAGGTGGATTCGGCAAGATCGTATTCCTGTGAACCGGAGATGTACTCCGGATCCATGATAAGCGCGTAGCGCCCCGCCGGTATGCAGCTGCCGTAAAGAGCATCAGGGTCGATTAGAAGTGCCTCGGACCATTGGGAGATGCAGTCAAGGGCATCGCCGTCTGTGAAGTAACAGCCGCAGAGCGGGAAAATTCCGGGACCGGGGTAGTATATCTCTATGAATTCGCCAAGATCCTCATCAAGCGGGTTGCAGAGGACCTCCGTAATTACCGGATTGACTCCGCCGCCCACAGCAAGAACGGATGATGCGAAATCGTCTTCAGAGTATTCATCCTCCGGGACGTCTGCTACCGCTGAGGGGAGGAACCAGCCCTGCTCGAGTGATAGATAAGTGGTAAAAGTTTCCGTATACCCGGGTTGAAGAACGGCAGCGGAGAACTCCGCCAGGATCTCATCAGGGGATGCGATCGAATCGCACTGCTTATCGAGGAATAGAACCAGTGATCCGGAGGATGGAGCTGTGTTCCCGGTGCAGGTGAAAGAAGCGTTGAACTGGAAAAACTCGCCAGGTGATGGCTCGGAGGGAATTGTCCATACACTGTCGCATGAGATATTCAGAGTATCAGGAGGCGCCCCGGCGTGGGAGCCGGGAGTTCCGCCTTCAGGCCCCGGGAACCAGTAGCCTTCCTGGTCTGGAGAAGCCCATGGGAAACGTTCTACAGTTCTGCCCTCCCCGGGGTCGAACGGTATGCCGTCAAGTCCGTCATCGTCCCTGTTCTGCCAGATGTCCGAAGACACAGGTGTTCCATATGTGCTTACTGCATTGCTGTCCGCGGTTCCAGCCGGATTGAACAGAGTGAGAGGATCTGATGAGGCTGCCAGGCCGTTACAGATCGAATGGTCTCCGGTTGTCAGTATCAATGTTCCTGCAGGTATTTCGTAGACCGGAGCGTCCGGATAATCCAGCTCAAACACAAGCGCAAAGCCGAAAGGGGGGATCGTATCTGTTCCGAGCAGCATACCTGTGTGGGGGAAAAGCCCGTGAATCCCCTCATCCCATGGCAGCAGTTCATCAAGCGCATCGCCGTCGGTGATTGAATATCCTCCAAGACAGAGGGATTCGAATGAGGGGTTGTATATTTCTACGAATTCCCCGGAAATTTCGAGGAGAGGGTTCGGCGCAATTTCCGTTATCACGGGGAGCTGTGAAATCAGAGTAAACTGCAGAATCGCGTAAAATACCATATCCCTTGTAGTTTATCCTGAAAAATCATTATCTGTCAAGCTCAGTGGATATTATCAGGCCCATTGAAAAACTGGAAAAAGAGGATTGGATTCCCTGAAGTATGATGGCAAGGGCATTCAGGGGGTTAGATGATTATCACTTGCCGTCCGAATGTGAAAAGACAGCAGGAATCAGGAAGAGTTCATAAGGCGGATCTATAGCTGCGAAGACCGTCTATTAGTGGAATATTGCTTTAAAGGCTGGAGTGAGTATCTGCATTGATGAGGAGTTTATTAATGCTTCATGCTTTTTACGATTCAATCCGCTGTCAGACAGTTTCTTCCCGCTGCTTTGCTCTTGTACATAAGAGTATCTGCTCTTTTCAGAAGGCTATCAATAGTGTCATTATCCCTTATAAGTGTAGCTCCGATTGAAACCGTGACAAAGAGTTTTCTCTCTTCATGTATTATGTAGGAAGATTTGATCAGTGAGCGAAGCCTGTTACCGATCAGTTCAAGATCGTCAATATTTACATTGTGAATTATCCCGATAAACTCATCGCCTCCCCACCGTCCGTACAGGTCAAACGGCCGCGCATTTGCAACAAAAGTGTTCGCGATGAATTTCAGAACACCATCACCTGCAATATGGCCGTGAATGTCATTAATACTCTTGAAACAATCGATATCAATGAACAGGATGCCGAATGCTGAATTGTACCGCTTATGCTGTTCCAGTCTGTTCTGTATTTCTCTTTCGATATAATTTCTGTTCGGCAATTGGGTTAGACTATCAAGAAGAGCCAACTTTTCGAGCTCTATTACCCTCAGTTCATTGGCTGCCTGATCTTTGATCTTCGTAAATAATTCTATTCCGCCGATGATATTGCCGTCTTTATCAGTTAATGTACTGACACGGATGGAAACAGGTACTCTGTGACCGTTCTTGTGGTGAACATAGAGTTCGATCTCGCGAGGTATTCCATCCAGAATAGTTGCATCAAGAGGGCAGCAGGTCCCGGTGCAGATACTGTTGCCGTCACTGTCGACATGGGTCAGTATATGATCGGAACAGGATTTTCCAACAACCTCCTCAGCGGTGA
This sequence comes from Candidatus Fermentibacterota bacterium, assembly GCA_030592645.1. Classification (GTDB taxonomy): domain Bacteria; phylum Fermentibacterota; class Fermentibacteria; order Fermentibacterales; family JCC-6; genus Aegiribacteria. Next base: position 17,182 of record JAUVIR010000056.1, read on the forward strand.
ATCCTGATATCTGCTCAGCAGCTTTATTCCAGTATGTTATGACCCTATCTCGATTTACGAA
>JAUVIR010000050.1 GCA_030592645.1 Candidatus Fermentibacterota bacterium
AACATAACCGAGCGGGAATAGCTCAGTTGGTAGAGCCCTACCTTGCCAAGGTAGCTGTCGCGGGTTCAAGTCCCGTTTCCCGCTCCATGCATAAAAGAGAGCAGCCAAATTTAATGGTTGCTCTCTTTTGTTATGCTAACGCGGGGATTTCGTCAAGTTATTCTCTCAAGCTCTCCATATCCCGCTCCATATCCCGCTCCACCAAGCATGAATTAATAAAACCATCCCACCTTATCTCCCATGAATTCATCAATTCGGCCTTTTCCTCTTCGGTCATTGCCGCATCCTCGATGGAGTTCAATATCAATCCCTTCACATCAGCAAGGGATAAATCCCAGGCCAGAACGGCAACGATGAAATCGCAGGTAACTCCGCCCGAGCCGAAGATTGCGGGATCATCAGGGTTTATTGAGATGCGGATTCCACTGCGCATAAGCGGAACAGCCGGGTGGCTCCGGAGATCCGGTACGTATCCGAGTACCTGGTTACTGATAGGACAGATCTCAAGATGGATTCCCTCTGATGCGTACATGGATGCAAGCTCCGGCAGCTTGTGAAGCTCGATACCATGACCAACACGCTCGGCTCCCAGAAGGTATGCATCTATCATATTGTTGTTCACTGTTCCTGGATAAGGTCCTGTTAACGATATCGGTGAGTCCGGCACTCCTGTTGGAAAACTGCTCTCACCATCGTGAAGGTAAAGCGGCAGTTCGAAACCGTACTCTGTCATGGAGTATTCGCGAGCCTCTTCCATCATCGGAGCCATGTAGAATGCTGTTGCGCCTTTGTCTTCTTCCGAGTAGACATCGGCTCCAACAACAATGCCCGGGTACTGAGCCATGAGATCTGCAGCGGATTTCATGCTTCCTGTTATACGGTTTCGAAAATCATCAACGGTTTCACCTGGATAGAGATATCGAGAATCACAGTAAACGATCCTCAGTGTGATGTCTATGCCCTGTCCTGAAAGGCTGTCCACTATACCCTGATAGAATTCTACACCTCCTGCAGAGGGTGTGTGCGAGCGAAGCTCGATATGCTGAACATTCTCGTTCACAGCGTAATTGTAGAATGCCTGGTATATGTAATGAGTACCTGCGTCAGGATCGGCAAGGAGTCCATGCACCCTCCCGAATATGCTCTCGAACTCTGCCCATATATCCTCTTTGAACTCATCGCTTTCATCGATCATTATGTAATCAATAAGACTGTCCCGCATAGCAGCATGATCGGGCGCTGATTCGAGCAACTGCGATACAGCAAGCCATTCATCACCCGGTATTGAATCAAGGAAGAGGCGAAAGGATTCGGTTACAGGATTGAAGTAGCAGTCATTCCTGCCTGAAACAGAATCGAAAAGTTCAAAATAATCTCCCATGGCGCTGGGGTGGACATGAAGAATAGCTCCCTTGGGAATGGCAAGTAAGAACTTGTACAGATCTGTTCCCATGTATTCTTCCCGTACCACCGGGAAGAATTGATTGACCCAGGGATTCCAGGGTTCCTGCTGCGAGGCAGCATCAGCTTTTAATTCTTCGAATATGGAATCAACCATCATCTCCTCTGAAGAGAGTTCGATCGTAGAAGATGTCTGGTTGAGGAGAGCCTCTCTGGAATCAACGTAATTAGTTGTCAGTAATACTGATATAATGAGTAAGGTCATTTGAAATCTCCTATCGGAAAGTCACTTCAATTCAAACAATCATAGCGTCTGACAGTTAGCCTGTCATGAGAATACTATTGACCGGCTATAAATGGAATACAATGATTACGCTGGGAACAGGCAACCTGAAGGAGAATCAATGAAAAGCGGTGTTTTTCAAAGGACGGAGAACGAATCGGGCGGGCGACGGGTAAGTACGAAGGTTTATAATCTTGTGATTGGATTAGTCCTTTGCTGGGGTTTCTTCGCCAGTTGGATGATCGTTAAGATGATACCCTATAAATCGCTCGTTGATATCAACATCTGGGTGTTTTTTGGCGGTTACTTCGCATCCTGTTTTATTGGTTTCTTTATTTTTACAAAATCTGTTAATCCGTTTATCAGTTTCATAGGGTATAACTTCGTTGTCGTTCCTTTCGGGCTGATCATCAATATTGTAGTACATCAATACGATCCCGGTCTGGTTCTCAGTGCAATACGTGTTACCGGTCTGGTGACATTTGTAATGATGGTTCTCGGCTCCCTTTACCCGGCGTTCTTTAACAAAATCTCAAGGGCGCTTTCGATTTCCCTGATTATCGTGATCGTTGTCGAAATGGTAGAGATATTCATCCTGGGGATACACCATGGGATCATCGACTGGATCGTCGTTGTTATCTTCTGTGGTTATGTGGGACTTGACTGGAGCAGAGCGAACCAGATTCCAAAGACGGTGGACAACGCAGTCGATAGCGCAGCTTCTCTTTACATGGATATCATCATACTGTTCCTTCGGATTCTCAGGATAATGGGAAGACGAAACTAGATATGATTTGTCCGGCCTGCCGCAGTTGCGTTTGTTCAGTACAGGATGCATATCATCTTTGACAGGCAGCAGGTGAGCTAGACAACACTAAACATGCAGGATAAATGATACAGCAAACGGATGACTGGGTCACGATACTGAGGCAGGATCTCGGTGTTCTGAGCAAAGCTTTCTCTACAAAAGCAGGAAGTACTCCTGCCCTGCTTCCCGGTGAGCGGAGAACCGTTGCCGTTCTATTCACTGATCTCAAGGGTTTCACCAGCATATCCGAGAAACTCGATCACGAGATCGTCCATTCCATCACGAGCAGTGTGATGAGTGGATTGTCACGATTGGTTGAGTTCCACGGCGGATACGTAGATAAATTCGAAGGTGACAGGATCATGGCTCTGTTCGGCGCAGAGAAGGCTCATGAGAACGATTGCGTTCGAGCAGTATCGTGTGCTGTCAGTATGATCGACATGGTTCATGAGTTCGCTTCCGTACTTCGCGGCAGGGGTCTTTCCATCGATGCCAGGTCAGGTGTAAGCTACGGCGATGTAACCGTTGCGCCCGATCCCTCCGGGCATATGACGGCTACCGGGGACAAGGTGAACATCGCTTCCCGTATGGAAGAGATGGCAGAGACAGGGACTGTTCTGGTAACCGGAGTAGTAAGAGATGCCGCCGGGGGGCTTTTTGAATGGGAGGATTTGGGCCAGGTCTCCGTAAGGGGCAAGAAGGAACCGGTGCATGCCTTCCGTCCGACCGGACCAGGTACGGCGCAGATCGAAAGATGGGAACGGGCGAAGAGGCTGGCCTCGGTTCCGTTCGTGGGCCGCAAGCAGGAACTGTCCGAGTTGGAAAAACTTCTTAAAAAGCAGTCCGGGTCCACCGCTGCGTACAACAGACGCGGCGGCGCAAAGCACATCTTCATTGGAGTTCAGGGGGTTGCAGGTATCGGCAAGTCCCGCCTGATACATGAGTTCCGGAAATATCCTGAGCTTCACTCCGAGGAAGTACTCGTACTGAAAGCCGGCTGTGCTTCCTATGCCCAGCCTCCTCTGTGGCTGATACTGTCGCTGATCAGAAACTGGCTCGATCTCGGAACGACCGGCTTCCAGACCGAAGAGATCATCAGAAGCAGGCTGAAGGATCTTCTGCGCAGCAATGACCGGGAGGGGGGCACTATCAGGGAGAATTCCATTGCAAACCTAGCCTTGCTGCTGTCCTCCGAAGGTAAAGATCTTCCTTCCTCCTCACCGGATGTATCGGAAGATGAAGCCAGACTGCAGTTATTATCTTCCCTCTCGGACCTTATTCGAGTACTCTCAGACAGTTCAAAAAGACTTGTCCTGATACTGGACGATATCCACTGGATCGATTCTGCTTCGCGTGAGGTTGTCGAATTCCTGGCAGCCAACTGCAACACAAGATTGCCCATTCTGTTCATCCTGATGTACAGACCCGAGCCCCGAACCGGACGCGAGATCATCGAAAGCCTGCCGGAGGAATACACAACCGCACATGAAATCACCCTTGAGGAGATAGACCCTGAAAGCTCCCGCGTGCTTATCCGATACCTTCTCGGTGCCGGCAGCTCACCCGCGCCGGCCGTATCGGAAGATATTATCGAGTTCCTGTTCGAATCATCCGGTGGAAATGCTTTTTTCATAGAAGAGCTGGTTCTCGGCCTTACAGAGAATGGTTTGCTCGAGCAGGGCTCCGCTGGTGAGTGGATACTGAGGGCGAGCCCCGAGTCCATCATCATCCCGCGAAGCGTAAAGGGTCTTATCAGGGCCAGAACGGATCAGCTGCCTTCCGAGCCGCGCAGACTGCTCCAGATCGCTTCCGTTCTGGGTGAAGAGTTCAATCCGGAAGTCCTCTTTCAGGTTGCTGAGGATACCGGCCTGGAGGAAAATCCTGACGGACCCTTCAGAGAACTCCTGGATAGAGGCTTTTTCGTACATGACGACGAAAAACAGAATGTTGTTGGATTCGAGCATGTACTTGCAAGAGATGCTGTGTACGAGACAATTCTGAGGCAGAACCGCAGGTATCTTCACTCACTCTGCGCCAATGCCATCATCGAGCATGAAGAGAACGATCCGAATCTTGCCGGTTCGATCGCAAGACACCTGTCCGATGCGGGGGAGATAGAGAATGCGATCCCCTGGGGAATACGGGCACTGGATCTTGCAGCAGAGCGCTACGACAGAGAAGCAGTGCTGTTCTGGTCAGACAGACTCGAAGAGTGGATCCGTACAGATCTCGAATCACAGGATGATGCAAGACTCCTGATAGAAGTGCTGATGAAACGCCAGACGATAGAGCGTCTCAGGCTCGAACGGCAGGCGCAGCATGCAACACTGGGAAAAATCGATGATCTCATAGCGGAGTGGAATCTTTCGGATCTGCAGGCCGGATACCTTCTGACAGTAGGAAGCATGCATAGACGTGCGGATGATCTCCGGGAAGCTCTGGAGAAATTCGAACGATCTCTCGAGCTGTTCAGACAATCTGAAGACAGAAGCGGGATTGCGCGTGCTACAAGCGCCATTGCCATGTGTAATAATCAGATGGGTTATCTTGAACAGGCAGCAGAAAAACAGGCGTATGCAGTTTCGCTATTCAGGGAACTCGAAGATACGCAGAATCTTCCCAGAGCGCTCTTCAGGCTCGGATCCATAATGAATCTTCTCGGTCGTTACGATGATGGGCTGGAAATCCTCGAAGAAGCCCTCCAACTCGCACGGGAGGAAGGGATTAGAACAGTAGAGGCAAATATACTCAGTCAGAGAGGAGTGCTGCAGCTAGTACTAATTCACTATGAACAGGCTCTTTGCAGCCAGCAGAGTGCGCTAACCCTTTATCGTGAAATAGGAGACAAAGCTGGTGAGCTCTCTGCATTGAACAGTATGTGCAATGCGCTGTATAGAATGTCCCGGAACGACGAGGCTCGGGAATACGGTCTGGAGACTCTCGGGGCCAGCAGAGAGCTCGGAGAGCGCCGGACCGAGGCAAACGTTCTCAATACTCTTGGACTCGTCGAGTGGGAAAAGGATCGGGAGAAGGCTTTCGATTACTTCGGGGAGTCATTTAAAGCACAAAGGAAGCTAGGGAATAAAACAGGACAGGCTGCCGTCCTGTGGAACCTGGGTCTTGTCTCCTACGATCTGTTGTGTTTCGAGGACGGGATTGAATACTGCTGGAAGTCGATAGAACTCTATAGAGAGCTGGGGAACAGAAGGAGAGTGGCAGTTAAACTCACCATCCACTCCATCACCCTCGCCGAAATGGGAAGAATTGAGGAAGCTGCAGCCTGTCTGGAGGAGTACGAAAACGATTTCAGAGATATTAATGATTCCAATACTCTGTTACGACACATCTTCGCCAGGGGAGAGTTTGCATTGAGGGATGGAGAACTGGGCAAGGCTGAAGACTGCTACATCAAATCCCTCGAGCTTGCACGCGAGTCGGATACTAATATCACGGTTGCACAGTCACTGCAGAACATAGGCTTGATCAGACTCGAGCAGGGCAGATCTGAAGAAGCGAGAGAGTACCTCCGGAAAGGTTTCGAAGCAGCCGACGGAGTCGAATTTCTGGAAACATACCTTGCCCACGCAGAATACTTCCTGATGACAGACAGGAGAGAAGATGCCATCCACTATGCAGGAAAGGCGTATGCAAGGGCAGAAGCTGCCGGCAACAGAAAAACTATGAACAGGGTGGATGATATCCTCAAAGAACTCGGGGAGAAAGAATAGAATAGTGGAGATGCATGCAGCACAGTGAGTTTCATTTCAAGGGGATGAATGGCTGTTCCCTTTACGCTCAGTGCTGGCTGCCTGTGGTTTCCCCTCGCGCTGTGCTTGTGATTGTTCATGGAATAGGTGACCATAGCGGTCGATACATGAATATCGTAAACCATCTGGTTTCCAGTCAGATAGCTGTATACGGGTATGACCTCCGGGGTCATGGGAACTCCCCGGGTCAGCGAGGTCACATAGACTCATGGGTAGAGTATCGTACCGATTTAATGAATTACATAAATGTGATCGGCGCACAGCAGTCAGGGCATCAAATTTTCCTGCTGGGTCACAGTATGGGAGCATTGATAGCCCTGGATTACGTCCAAAGGGAAAAAGAACAGGTTGCAGGAGCGATTATCTCCGGAGCACCCATAGAACCGGTGGGTGTAGCTAAACCGCTCAAGGTTGCACTGGCGAGAATTCTATCCCGCATATACCCGGGATTCCCGATAGATCTCGGTCTTGAGATTGATGCTATCTCCAGGATACCATCAGTTGTAAATGCTTATCAGCTTGATCCGCTTGTCCATGGCAAAATAAGCGCTCGATGGGGAACGGAAGTGTTATCTGCGTTAGAATCGGTGAAGATGCAGGGGGAGAGCATTACTACTCCGCTCTTAATGATTCATGGAGAAGCCGATCGACTCAATTTCGCTGAAGGTGCGAAGAAATTCTTCGATAGAATTCAAGCGCGCGATAAGGAATTCATCAGTTACCCGGGCGGCTATCATGAGCTTCATAACGATCTGGATAGTGAAACAATGCTGAATGATCTGCTGAATTGGGTTAATCGTCATAATGATAGGTAAGCCTGTCCGGAACCATCCCATGCAAAACTGCCCGAAAAAGGTGATTCTTTCAGGGTTGGAGCTGATAATCCATGAAACGGTAGAGGGAGATGAGCATGAGTGAAAAGATTCGAGTGCTTTTTCTCTGCACAGGGAATTCCTGCAGAAGCCAGATGGCGGAAGGTCTTTGCCGACACTTCAGAGGAGATCTGATTGAATCTTACTCGGCGGGAATCGAGAGGCACGGACTCAACCCTCTTGCGGTTGCAGTGATGCTCGAGATCGGTATCGATATTTCCGGTCACCGAAGCAAGACCACCGATGATCTCGGCAGCAGTGAATTCGACTATGTGGTTACAGTGTGCGATCATGCGAGCGAGAACTGTCCATTCTTTCCGGCGGTAACGAAGGTGATCCACAGGGGTTTCGATGACCCGCCGAAACTGGCAGCGAGTGCTGCAAACGAAGAAGAGGCCCTGATCCATTATCGCCGGGTGAGGGATGAGATCAGGGACTACATACAGGTTCTCCCCCTCGCATTCGATGTGTCCCTCTAGCTCTTTCTGCAGTATGAGCTAAACCCGTATCCCTGCAGTTGTCAGGGAAGGTCGTATCGATAGAGCTCACGACTGCTGCCCGAAGAGAATACAAGGATCTTCCCATCCGGGGTTGCATCGACGCTGGTCCAGAGATCTATGAAATCCTCAAGGCCGCTCAGAGTATCAGCATCTTCGCTGCTGAAATCGGTCCAGTCTATAAGGCCCAATAGAACGGTGTGGCTGATCCCGCCCCGGCTGAAAACGTTACGTCCGTCTTCAAGCCTGCCGAATACCGATACAGGTTCGCCCGGATTAACAACCTTGGTTCCATCGGAGTATCGAAGAATCTGCTGATTACCATCTTCTGCAAGTCCCGCATCCGGAAGAACCCAATTGCAGATTATTTCATTGCCTGAATAAGTAGTATCGCGCAGAAACACCTCTCCGGTTACAGCATCGGCTATCATGTCAGTCGGGTAACTGCCTGTGGCAATGAGATTGCACCAGGGATTTTTATAGAATCCGTCACCGAGAATATATCCATTACCTCCGCTTCTTGTGCCGTCCTGAATATCTACGATGTAACCTTCTATCAGATCATCATCGTTATCCCTGGTAACGAAGGAGGCAAAGCCTTCAGGAGTTGCCGGACATTCAAGAAGGGGGGATCCGAAAATGTGCCGGGAATCCTGCGTGAAGCGGAAGTGCGGCCCGGAGCCGACTTCAAAAGAAACCACGAGAGGCCTGGCGCCTGTTCCATCAGCTCTGCAGACGCCAACAAGTACAGGTCCGGGTATGTACTGGTCTCCGGTCTGAAGGTTATCTGGAACGGATACCTGCTGGCAGAAACAGATATACTCTCCATCCGGGCTTAAATCAAAACAGATTATCATGCCCGGATTTACCCACCCGTACTCTTCAGGATTCCAGTCATTCAGGAATGACACAGTCTTCATTGGAACATCAATACTCACAAGTGTGAACTTTCCATCGTCATCGATATACAGTACCGTTCCATTCGCGAGGACTTCAAAAGATCTGTTGTAATCTGACAGGGAGTCCGCAAGAACAACCGGATCGGATGCATATATGGAAGTAACTATCAGAACTACTGATATCACATGCAAGCATTTCACAATATCCACACTTTCTGTCCGGTTTGATTTCAGGGCCTGCTAGAAAAGCGTTTTTATCTCCCCGAACGTTCTTCTTTCAAGTGCTGTAGGTATGTACTCCACTATCAGCTGAACAGGCTGGTTTGCTGATTCCCTCATAAATGGGTAACAGCGAGGTAAGTTACCGGATTCAGGATTCTTCTTGAGCAGCATACCGTAATTTGTAGAAGGATTATCTACCCAATTCTGGATAATTGAAACTGCATAAGCAGTACAGTCATGCGTAACAATACCCGAGGAGGTATCCCAGAGTATATCCAGTAACCTGCTGCTCTCCGAATCATCATGAGCGGGCTGGTTGTTCCATGTTACGGCATACTCGTCCCAGCTTCCGCCTGTTACCAGGCATGCCCACATATCGGCACCTGAGCCCATGTTATTGTGGAATTCCCAGCTCAGCTGGGCACCTACTATAACCCCGTTTATACTGGACAGATCGTACAGTAGAATAGTACGCTGTCCACCGTTGTAGTAACCCCAGTATCCATAGATCTGAGCACCGTAGTTACTATCAGGGCTGTATCCGAACAGAGGGGAATCCGCGACTGGTTCAAGAATGACGAAATCAGCGTAGATGTATGATACGCTGCTGATCAACAAACAGAAGACTAAAAAGTACTTACTCATTACCTACCTCCATTTCATATACGAATATGCACGATCGAAGCTTTTTCGACAATCAATGAATGTCGCTGATGTCCTTTCGTATTGCTGATATGATTGTACGATGAAAGAACTATAATTAATTCTGGTTCCAGCGTATTCGCGTAACCGTACTTTCTTTGCTGGTATGAAGAACTTGCACTTCCTGTTGTTTCTGCATATCCTTCGATAACTGGACTCCCATTATCCGTACACATAAAAAGGAGAGATGGTATGAAAAAGCATTGTATACAGTTCCTGTTCCTGATTCTATCTGTATTGGTGGTATCCAATGCCGGGGCATCGGAAGTAATGGTCAGGCTTTTCGATCTCCAGGACTGCTCAATTGAGTCTCTTATGGCCGATGGTTACGATATTGCGTCGGTCGATCACAACCGGAATTACGTTGATATAGTTATTGACGAATCATATCTATCCACTCTGGAGGATAAGGCGGCAACAATCCGGGTTCTTCCCGAATCATGGGTAAGGCTGCTGCCGGAAAACACCGATGATGCAGGTGAATACCTCGACCCTGCAGAGACCTGGGCATTCTGGACCGATCTTGCCGCTGCATATCCCGATCTGGTACAGTATCCTGTAACCGTGGGACAGTCCTTTGAGGGCAGAGATATCTACTCCATCTGTATTACCAGTTCATCCGGTCCACCGTCTAAACCGGCAATCTTCTTCAACTCTCTCATCCATGCCCGGGAACCCGCGACCAACTCGGTTCTGGCCGATTTTGGATTGTGGCTTGCCACCGAATACGACAATGATACAATGGCTGCCCACATTCTGGACAATTCCGAGATCTACATAATCCCGATCGTTAATCCCGATGGATATGTAGATAACATGACCGGCGGCAATATGCAGCGGAAGAACATGAACTTCACTGTTCCCGTCGCTTCCTCAGGCATCGATCTGAACAGGAATTTCGGATACATGTGGGGATATGATAACTATGGATCCAGCCCCAATCCCTACGATGAGACCTACAGGGGACACGAGGCTTTCTCAGAGCCGGAAACACAGGTGATCCGTACTTATACTAACACCATAGATCCGATCGGTTCAATGCATTACCACTCCTACGGAGGTATGCTTATCTACCCATGGGGGTATATAGATCAGGCCACATCCCATCAGAGCACTTTTGAGAGCTGGGCTTCAGCGATGACAGCGCAGAACGAATATACTTATGGAAGAGTAGGACAGTTATTCTCTTGCAACGGTGACGCGTGCGACTGGTCCTATGAAAATTCGGAACACCAGACCTGCATTGCTTACGGTGTTGAGGTTGATGATAACGGTTTCTGGGGCAGTCAGAACGATACGACAGCTATAGTCGAGTTCAGCGCTGAATGCAGATTCATGAACATAATGCTGTGCATGAATCTGTTGAATCCTACTGGAATAGAAATCACCACAGAAGATGTCAGTACAGGCATCCTGTCTGTGACGGGAGTCTCTCCAAATCCGGTTATGAACATCCTGAATTTCTCTGCAGGTATTTCCTCCGGGTCAGTGGAAGTTACCATCTTCGACCTGTCAGGGCGCCAGGTCGATCAGTTCGAAGTTGATAATCTCGAATCCGGTGAATGCCAGCTGAACTGGGCAGTTCCCGCAAACGTACCAAACGGCGTATACATGCTGATCGTCGAATCCGGAAGCCAGACCGCCGGTTCGCGCTTCACGGTACTCAGATAAGAAGAGATTCATCGATTAAGTAGTAAGTCTTTCCGGAGAATGAGAGGGGTCGAGGGGTTTATGATGTGGTGGATCGATAAAGGAATTCTAGCGGGAAGCCACAATCCTTCCAATCGGGAACTGAGCAATGCCGGTAAACTTGGCATTACTACTGTCATCTCTCTCCTTGATGAGACGGAGCAGCTTCCTGCCTATTCCAATGAGATTTTCCGGAAGGGAAAATTAAAGCATCGCTATTCCATACCTGTCAGGGATTTCTCGCCACCATTAACAGAGCAGCTCAGGGAATTCATTACTCTTGTGCGCGAATCTGAAGGTGCGGTTCTGGTCCATTGCCAGGGCGGTTCAGGGCGGACGGGAACGTTCGGCGCCGCCTGGCTTATCAGCAAGGGAATTTCAGCTGGGGAAGCAATAAAAGCCATAAGAGAAATGAATCCGCATGCCGTTGAAACTTCTTCACAGGAGGACTGTCTCTGGACGTTCAGTGAAATGTGCTCTGGGAAAAGCTGAAGATTATCTTAATGAACAAGTTAGGGGTAAAGAATATGGTGTTTGCACTTCTTCTGATTCTCGCTGCTGGCGTTCAGGCTGAGGAATCAGAGACGCTCTATATCGACCGTACTATGGCAATAGCTTACCTCTCCGATTGCCTTCTGCTCGATGAAGCCTACGAGGACGGAGTACTCGAGGTCGTCTGTTTCATGATCGAATGGATGGACGAGCTTCCTTACACTGCAGTGAGGGGTTATACAGATATCGCTATCAGAAAACCGTTCGACCCGGAGGTACTGACTGCTGATGATACAATGCCTCTGCTGGACAGGTTCAGGGTATACACGGACGGGCGGATACTGTATTTCAGCCCGATACCAGGGTTTTACATTCCCTATGAGGACTTCCTCAAGGGAACAACGGATCTCTAAAATTAAGTTACTGACGATGATGGCTCTTCCCCTGGTTCTCGTGAGCCTCGCGCACGCCGATCAGCAGGCTGAGGTTCCAAGCTGGGTCACGGCGCAGCCTGAAGTACTGGAGTTCCATGATCTTCTTGGTCTGATTCCGCCCTCCCCGGGGTACGATCGTATTCCCGAAGAGCCCGAAGGATGGGAGATAGAATACTTCACTCCGGAGGTGGGGGAGGTAGAGGAGTGGGAACAGCCGATGCTCATCACCTGCCGGCTTCCCGGATGGGAGATCGAGAAGTGGGTCGATCTCTACAATGGTACCGTAGAACTGAGAGCCCGCAGAATCCTTGATGATGATCAGGATCCCATTGATATATACGCAAGAGATGCAGAGTTCCTGAAGGAATCGGCGCACATGGCCGGAGCTGCTGTGATAGAGGAGGAAGGGGCATACACCCTTCTGCACAGATTTCCGGATGAACAGCACAGGAAAGGCGACTGCGATTTCTGGATTGCTCTTTTAGATGACGGGCTCGAGTACGGTTACAGAACACGAGTCTTCTACGGTGAGATGATCTACAGCTGGCCCTTCCTGCCGGAATCGGCGCATGAAGACCTCGCGATTCCCGTACTGATAGAGTCCTGGGGGGAAGCCGTTGATTACCTGATTCCGATTCTAAATGAGGATGCTATGTACGCTTCTTCATTCCCGGAGAATTACGTCTTAATCGAGACTCATCTGGACAATCTGCCCGAGGAAGCCTACCGGGACTACTACGATATTGCCATCAGTGAATCGCACGATGCGGAATTAACCATTACCCCAAACAACCAGCCGATCAGATGGAGTTTCCGTGTCTACAGAAGGGGTGAGATCATAGTCTGGCACCCCGAGATCGGTATCTTCATCCATTACGAAGATTACATCGACCCTGCCGCGGTATATATGTAACCAGAAGTCATGTCTGATTGTAATGCATTGTTGCTTAATCTTCGGTGCTGCCGGTTACTCCGAAGAAACCATTCTCCTTAACGGAGATGGTGTCACTTATAGAAGTTTCTCCCGACGCATCGATAAGCCACTCGTTCACAATGACTGTTCCATCGGTGTCAACAGAACCGGTTCGTGACACGAAACCCTCTGAGTTCCAGTAGTAAACAGAAAGCCAGTCAATAACTTGATCATCTTTGGAGTAGCTGATCAGCCAGCCGTAGATCTCTTCCGTGTAAATTTGGAAGAACAGGAGCAGAAAAGGTGTTCCCGTTATATCAACCTTACCGCTAAGGTACTGTGTGAAATGGCTGCCGGTATTGGGAAACTCACTAAGACCCAATTGATCAAAAAGTTCATCGCTGATGGGGGCGCATTCATCGAACGAGAAGGCCAGACTGTCACCGATAATCAGCGGCACAGGGATAACGTTTACACCCTCTGGTAGTGAACCTGCGGCAGTTCCGGCGGTGATCAGGATTGTAACAGCAATAACTGCTTTTTGGATCATATGATTTCACCTTCCAGTTTCGTGTGTAAACTCCGCATTCTTTCCCTCGATTGAAGTGATATATCCAGAGGTGGAGCAATGTCAACATTCCGTAAGAACAGTGTCGTACCAGAGGCGGTACTCTATTCCTCTGAATGTTTTCCTCTCCTCACCCATAAGGTTTGAGTACTGATAATTATGAGAATCGGGAGCCTCAGGCCCCACATATCGACGATGCAGAACCTGCCTGCCCTCTGAACTGTAGAAACTCTCGGCCGGTGTTCCGTTCTCCCATCCCCAGAATACTGCCAGAGAGCGTCCGTAATGCTTGTCCCCGATCGTCAGGTCTACGAGACGTGCACTGTAATCCTTGTTTTCCCCGCATTTATAGGATGATGGGAACAGTTCTTCCCCCTCCTTCATGAACCTTGTCTGGGGATAAGTTTCATCTGCTGTTACTCTCATGACCCAGTCGAATCCCTGATTTGTTACGTTGAAGTAATCGAGGATATTCGGTTCTGGAGGCTCGCAATCGGAATGTTCAATAAGAACTTCAAAGCATTCTCTACCCTGGATATTCACTTTGCGGACTACCTGCGATTGAACGGTCTGTGTTAAAATCCCTCCCGGATAATCGAAAAAGCGACATACTTCCATGTGGCCAGTTTCAAGAATCGATCCAAAGTAAAGCCCCGGTCCGGTAGTGTTAACTTCCATTTCCTGATCCGGGAGTTCCTCAATTCTGATATTCGGTACAATTTTCGTCTGTTCTGCAGTTCTTCCTATTCTGGACATTCTCAATACCTCTTTCTTCATTATTGACCTGCTTTCCCACAGGCGGCGTTTTACAGTACCCAGTGGAATGCGGAGCCGACGGGCAACCTGCTTTTGAGAGTAACTGGAGAGGTAGATCAAACGCGCGGTTTCCCGGAGCTTCGAGGAGAGTCTGGACATTGCCAGCAGAGCCAGTTCCGTCTGCGAATCGTTAGCATCGCTGCCTGAATCCACGGATACACTGTACTCATCAATGGCATGATGCTCATCCAGAACAACAAACCTTTGATCTCTGCTGAGCCTGTTGCGCGCTATGTTCCTTGCGATCTGCCGTACCCAGCCGCCGAAACTGTATGGTGCCCTCAGGGTTGACAGCTTCAGGAAACTTCTCGGAAAGGCTTCCTGGGCAACATCCTCTGCATCATGGATGTTACCCATCAAACAGGTCAGCTCCGATACAATCCCCGCCCGGCAGCGTCCCGCCAGATCGTTGAAAGCGGATATGTCCCCTGCTTGAGCCGCTCTTACCAGTTTCTCATCTGAAACATTTTCCATCATTTCCTTTCGCATTACACTCAATCAACGCATGAATGCCCCAAAGGTTCGGTTTGATTCAGAGATAGTTATGGAAAAAGATGTGCATACTGACTATCATGCATGCGTATACGAAATAAGCTGCAGCAAAGATCCAGAAAGAAAACCTATCTTATCAGAACGAACCTGAACGTCTCTTCCTGTCCGGAGTGTCTTAGATAAGCGGTGTAAATACCTGGTGGTCCGCTGAAACCGAAAGTGCTCTCGCCAGATGCGAGCTGACCGTCATGCAGCACTTCCACCAGCCTTCCAGACAGGTCGAAAACCTCAAGCAGAATCTGTGCAGGGCTGGTAATGTTAACAGCCAGGGAGGCGGAGCCCATTGAAGGGTTACCGGCAGTGCTTAGATATCCTGTCTGGGATGCCTCTGCAAACGGATCTTCTTCAATCCCACCGAACACAGGTATCATCAGTTTACTTATGTAGTATTCGTCATCCAGCCCCTTGTAGCTCCAGTAAACATAGCCGTCAATACTCCATGCAAGACCCATGGATTCTGACACGGAAACAGGGCAGGGTTCCTGACCGTACTGCGTGTATGTAGAACCCATGTGCCAGTAGAAGAAAAACTCATGACCGAACCTGGTTGTAAGTATCAGAGCGAATGGCGGGTAATCAAGTGTTGCAACTTCGTGCCCCATGAAACCGCTGATCTCACCGTTCACTCCAGGCAGTCCATAAGTATCGTAACTGGAGCCATCAGGTGTAATGTCGTAGAACTGATAAGGGCTTGAAGCGGCTGCCTCGGATATATTTGGGAACATATTATCATTGAAGTCCATACCCGCACCGCCGGTTAACGCCGGATTTGGAAATTCGCTCCATGAATCCGAACCGTCTGAGCAGTAGATCATCGATGAGCTGGAACTGTTGATGTAATACATTCCCTGGCTGGCAGCTACTCCAAAACCATCTGAACCTGCCGGAAGGTCAATCTCTCCCTCATATTCGCAATTGTATGGGTTTGCAAGAAAGAGTTTTCCGTCGGCATTACTTCGGATTACCAGGTAACCCGTGCCCCAGTCTATGGCTATGTCCTGTATCTCCGAGGCGTAGGGTATCTGCCATGTTTCCTCAATGACGATCGGAATGGATGAGAAGCTGGGAACCTGAACTTCAGCTTCGATCGGCCCGGAATAAAGGGGAAGAAGAATGAGAAGAAAATTCAGCATGATATACCTCCATAACAATTAGATAAACCCCTGTATTTATTATTGAAGTATCCAGGATGGCGGTCAAGTGCCCATTTTCATGGTATCTGTGTAATATTGAAGTACAACTTGAAATTTTCACATAATCAAATCATCCTGCCTGTTAACTTGACAAAACAGAATCAGTACAAATAATCTATGTATGGATTACAGATTCCATGAATTATGGATCTGTATAATCATCGCCGGATGTCGGAATAAGAAGGAGGAGCATTATGGATTTAGTTACACTCCGGGCGTTTTTCATGTGGTGCACGATCATTAACGGGGGATTCATGATCCTTACATCACTGCTTTTAACATTCGCTGGAAATCTGATCTACCGGATTCACAGCAGATGGTTTAAAATGCCGAGGGAAGCCTTCAACATTGTGATCTACTCTTTCATAGGTTTATACAAGATCTTTCTGATGGTGTTTTGTCTTGTTCCCTATGTTGTACTTCTTATCCTGGGATAAGCCGAACATCCAATAATAGAATCAAGGATCTTTGTCGCTGCTGCGGCACAACTCTAATTTGCAAGGAGTTTCTTCAGTGGAAGAGCAGAACAGTGAAAAAAGAGATTTTACAGATGACCTGATGCGCGGTCTATTCATGCTGATATTCTTCGTGGCAGCTCGATTTGTAGCGGTGCTAGCCACTTTTATCGCTCTCTATCAATTTATCTGTACGCTGATAACGCGTAATCCGAATGATAACTTGAAGGATTTCGGTAAAGATCTGAGCCGCTATGCAGCTGAAATCATTCAATTTCTGACTTACAGCACGGACAGAAAACCCTGGCCGTTTTCCACGGGGAATAAAGCAGAACCGGAGGTTCCCGAACCCACAGCGGAATAGACCGGATAACAATACTTCTGCACCTGCCGAATCATCTACTCAGTACATTGAGTAAATTTACTCAAAGTAATGAGTATTTGGAGATATCATGTTTAGAAAAACTGAACGCAATGTACTTCTGAGTACTTCGTATGATTACTGATCCGATTCTCAGGTTTTCACTGATAATCCCTGCCTGCAATGAAGAGAATTACCTTCCGAAGCTGCTGGATTCAGTGGATATAGCGAGGGAGAATTATCATCGCGGCAGCGATGCTGTTGAAGTTATCGTTGCTGATAACTGCTCCACCGATAGAACCGCTGAGATTGCTGAATCTCATGGATGCGTAGTCGTCAAAGAAGATAAGAAAATCATCGCCGCTGTACGTAATGCAGGAGCAGCTGTCGCAACCGGGGAAATATTCTGTTTCCTTGACGCGGACAGTCTGATCCATCCGGACACATTCAACGCTATCGAACAGGCTATCTCAAGCGGCAAGGTGGTCGGGGGCGCAACCGGAGTAATCCTTGACCGCATGACCCTGGGTATAGCCATGACATATTACTTCGTCATGTTACCTATGATCCTGATAACAGGTATGGATACAGGTGTTGTGTTCTGCAGACGGGGGGATTTTATTCAGTTGGGCGGTTACAACGAACAGAAACTGTTTGCAGAAGATGTTGATTTTATTGTGCGGCTCAAACTCCTCGGTCGCAAACGTAATCAGAAACTGATTCGTCTTACATCAGCAAGAGCAGTTGCATCCATGCGCAAATTCGAGCAGCATGGAAACTGGCATTATTTTCCGCTTATGATGCGCGGTGTTTTTGCGATGTTCTTCCCGTCGAAACGCTTCGAAAAGTTTGCAAGGGAGTACTGGTACAACGACAGGCAGACCTGACATCATCTTTCATCATACAGCAAGATACTTGAGGTATATCAGCATCAGACCCAGGTCAGCAAGCAGATGGCTGATGACAGCAGGAATTATCGATTCGTACCTGATGCGAAGGTAAGCCCAGAATATTCCCACAAGAAAAATAGCCGTAGACAGAAGCAATCCCTTAGTAGCTGAAAACAGAGTTACTGTCGTAATTAAATGGTACGAGGTATAGAACAGAGCTGTAAGAATTACGGTATTCCGGGGGCTGGTCAATATCTTTAACCTGGAGAATATGTAACCCCGCCAGTAAATCTCCTCGAGAATAGAGTTCCCGATTATCATCATGAACAGAAAAACGAACAGATTTCCCGAATCCAGATTCCATCTGTCAAGAGCGCTCGTCATGGTCGATGTATCGATCAGCTGCCTGCTGAAAATCACGAAAAACAGGCAGATCGCAGCCAGAAATACTCCTCCTGTAATCAGGCCCGGCAGCAGGGACTTTCTGATATTCACAAAACCGATAAATCTGAAAAATTCACTCATGGTCTGTCTGTGAAATACAACCCGATCCAGCAGTGGTACGATAACACACACGATGCCGTAGAAAAGGATATAAGTAACCAGGATACTGTTGAAAAGAATAAGCCCCGTGAAAACCGCGACAGCGGGAAGCAGTGAAAGAATCAGTACAGGCAGCAAACTATTCTCCTTATATGGTAAATTTGCTCTACACTTCATAGAGACCTGATTGAAATATCTGACTGATAACATAATCCATATTGGATATTGAAGCCGACAGGTTCAGAATTGTCAAAATCGGGACAAACCGCATTTGACGCACTGTAATATTTCGATATTATCGTTGTCTACAGTTATCAGTGGGGGTTTTCTCTAAATAGAGAGTGGGACAATGAAACAAGCTATTGTATTTGTATTTGTTTTTTCGGTCATTGCCGTATCGGACATTCTGATCTATGACGATTTCGAGGATGGTATCGCTGACGGATGGCTTGAAATACCGACCGGAGCCGCGTACGAGATCGAGGGCGGGCGATATCATTTTTCACATACTTCCCCGGATACCGCTATGGCTGCTTCTTTAACAGGGGACCTGTTCGGACTGATGACCGTTCCATCCTATTCTATCCGAACACAGGTTGAGATAGAGTCCGGAGATATTACAGGGATAACAGCAAGGTTCGACATTTTCAATAACAACGGCTACGCAGTTACTCTGCTAACCGAAGTTGGAGGGATGCTTGTCATTTCAAGAATGGACCAGGGAGAGCTGCAGATCCTCTCTTTCACCTTCACTTCGATCGTTCCGGATCAGGAGTACTGGGTCAGGTTTGAACTTAACGGGCCGGATATCGGAGCGAAAATATGGACGGGATCAACCTCAGCCGAACCTGAAACCTGGCTGCTTACAGTCGTAGATGCAACTTACCCGAATCCGGGATCCGTCGGGCTTCTATCTATCGATGAAAACTCCGGCGGTACTGCAATTCTAAGCGCATGGTTCGACGAATTCCAGGTTGATGATGAACTTTCACTCAGTCTCAGCCCCAATACATGGGCAGCGATAAAGTCGATGGGAATCTGAG
>JAUVIR010000069.1 GCA_030592645.1 Candidatus Fermentibacterota bacterium
GTAACCGAATTGGAGACATTCAATTCCTCAACCGGGCTTGAATGGGTGCTGAGCGGGGCAAACGGTAAGTTCAAAATCGGTCTGGTGTTCTACGGTAAAGTGAAGAGCTTTAATCCCTGGAATATATTCTGGTACGATATTGATGAATTTCCTGCGCGATCCGGCGCATTCTACACCCTTCTTTCAGAAGTACTGCCCCGAACTGGAGCAGCCTCAGACCTTAAATCCTCTTCAGTTAAACGGAAGCTCGAAGAAGCCATTGATGTTTTTGAGGGAACCCGGGACGTTAAGGACCTGGGCCTGAAGCTGAACCTTGGAGACGCAAGTTATCCCAGGTTTACCGTGATGCAGCGCGCGGTTGCCGATTTTGTTGCCGGTACCGCGATTGCCACCGAGAGTACGCGGGATTCCTACCTGGAAATATTCAGGGATCTGGATGGCATTTTCAGTAGAATATTGAAGCATCTCATGCCTGAGTTCAACGCTGGAATGGGTAATCTTTTCACTCGAGAGCAGAAGATCAGCGATGCCGATGAGAAGTTCAAGAGGTTATCCTCCATCTGGTACCTCAGACAGATAGCGAACCTGAACTTTGCATCGAAATACCTGCCTGAAGATGAAACAGGAGTATGGCCGACCAAGGTAGTGCGGCCGCGCGCAATGACCCGCAATACAGGCAAGATGAGAACGCTTTCGATCAAACTTCCTGAACTTTCGGTGTTCGAGGAGGCTATTGCGAACCTCGAGAAATAACAGCTGATCGAGGAATGTTCGCCGCATTGCGGAACTGTCCCGATTAATTGACACATGTATCATGAACAGATATTATGCAATGGAGTAACTGAAGAGAAAGGACGGGATCGTCTTTCTATCTGCTGTCGGGGGGGATGGCTGCTTTGAAGAGGTTATGGAGACATGGTATGCCGAATGAGAAGATCATAACGCTGGAGAAGGAACTCGAAGAACTTCGGTCGCTGCCTTCCGGTTCAGAACTTGTATCCGTCCTGAACAGGCTTGCATACGCATCTTTCCATTCAGATCCCCAGACAGCGGAAACGTACGTTCTGGAAGCAAAAGATATTGCGGAAAAACAGGAACTTCTTTCTGACCTGGCAAAGAGCTGCTCTATTCTCGGATCAATAAAACACCATTTTGGGAACTATATCGAAGCAAAGTCATACGCCAGGAAGTCAATGGATATCTATGAGGAAATTGGGGATAAGAGCGGAATGGCATCTGTTCAGAGTGTTATGGCCCGTGTTTGCTGGTCTCAGGGCATGACTGACAAGGCTCTTGAACATTACCACGAATCTCTCCGTGGAAAACAGGAATGTGGCGCTGGTAAAGCAGAACTCGCGCTATGCTACTTGAATTTAGGAGCATGCTACAGCGGCCTGCTTAGATTTGAGCTGGCGCTGTCATCCTATGAATACGCGCTTGAGATACTTGAAAAGTCCGATGACCTTAAAAAACTTGCATACGTTTACAATAATCTTGGCAGCTTGTGCGGGAAAAAGGAAGAATTGGACAAAGCTCTGGAGTACTTCAAGAAGGCGCTTGGTATCAGGGAAAACCTGGGAGATAAAAACGGTATAGCCAGTACTCTGAGCAATCTTGGGAGTTTGCAGGAAGATCTCGGCGATAACAGATCAGCTCTGGATTTTTTCAGCAGAAGTCTCAAACTGTTTGAGGAAATCGGCAACAGGAGATTGCTAGCTTACACATCCGGTTGCATAGGCGGTGTATACACCAAGCTGGGACTCCTCGATGAAGCGGAAGATGCAATCTGCAGGGGGCTTTCGATATCGAGGGAGCTCAATTTAAAGGACTGGGAGATCCTCTGCCTGGAAAAGATAACGGATCTGTACGAGGCGAAAGGCGATCTGGAGAAAGCACTGATGTATTCACGGAAACTGAAAACATGTCTGGAAGAGTACCTGAACGCGAAGAGCATGGAGAAAATAGCGGGGCTTCAGGTGCGGTTCGAGACAGAGCAGAAGGAGAAGGAAACCGAGATCTACCGCCTGAAGAATGTTGAGCTTTCTGCGATGAACGATGAACTTCGTGATGCTCTGGCGCATGTGAAGCGGCTTCAGGGCATGCTTCCCATCTGTGCATCGTGCAAGAAAGTCAGAGATGATGACGGTTACTGGCAGCAGATCGAGTCCTATATCTCCGATCACTCCGATGCGAAGATCAGTCACGGTATCTGCCCTGAGTGTATGATAAAACTATACGGCAGAGAGTTATTCCCTGAGTAAAGAGGAGTGAGGCAGTGTTGCGTAAATTATGGTACCCCTTTTGTCTGCTGAGTCTGTTTGTCAGTGCCTGGGCTCATCCTCACATGTTCATCGATACACAGCTTGAAGTACGTCTCTCCGGAGATTGCCTTGATGGTCTTGAGATAACCTGGTATTTCGATCCTATGTTCACAGCATCCATTATGAACGACTGGGATTCAAACGGGAACGGCAGCTTCAGCTCATCCGAAGTTGATCAGATATATGAGAACGCTTTCTCGAACCTTGCTGATTTTGATTATTTCACGTACATCAGCACGGGCAGCACAACTCTGTCCCCATCTGTTGTTGAGGATTTTACCGTTTATATGGAGGGTCAGACCCTGGTCTACCGGTTCTTCGTACCTGTCGATATGCAGGTGTGTGACGGCTGCTTCTCGGTTGCCATTTACGACCACACCTACTACTGCGACATCCTTTACTCTACGGACTCTCCGATTGCGCTTACCGGCCCGGGCAGCGATGACGCTTCTTATCATATAGTTGAGAACCAGAATATCGAAATCCTCTACGGAGGTACAGTATCGGTCTCCCGGGACGGCAGGAACTATACCGGCATGGCATACCCGCAGCAGGTGGTTGTCACCCTGGCTGCAATCTAGGGCTCATGCGATTTCGGGCTTTCACTGCTGTTTTCATTCTGCTTCTGCTTATCGCATCATCCGGGCTGAGCCAGGGCAATCCTTTCCTGTCGGGAACTTCTGATAATCAGCAGCAGAGTCAGGTTACCCAACAGTCATCCTTGCTTACGAACAGGATAGTCGGTCCTCTGCTCCGGCAGAGCATTGCGCTGCAGCGGACGCTTCAGCGCTCGATCTCACAAACTATGCAGAGTGTTAAGGAGAGGGGGGATTTCGGGAGCCTTATTGTACTGCTGGGAGCATCCTTTTTATTCGGTCTGCTTCACGTCATTGGTCCGGGGCACCGTAAAATGCTTGTGATAGGTTACTTTATGGGCGAGGAGGCAAAGCCTGTCATGGGTTTACTGGCGGGCTTTCTTCTGTCGCTGGTGCATGCGGGGAGCGCCATTGTTCTGGTGGGAGGGTTTTACTGGTTTGCCGCGCGGTCTCTGCTGGTGTCCGTTAATCAGGCGGAGCTTGTTCTCTTCCCGATTACCTACGGTATTGTCGTTCTGCTGGGGGCATGGATGCTTTATCAGGGAGTGCGGGGTTACCGCAGGGGAGAACTGCGCAGCGCTTCCGCTACCGGTCTGGGGGGACTTGTGCTGTCCGGTCTTATTCCCTGCCCCGGAGCATCCGCGATAATGATCTTCGCTATAACATCCGATGCCATGCTTCTTGGTGTCCTGTCGGTACTGGCAATGTCTCTCGGGATGGGATTTCTGCTTTCAGGGCTCGGGCTGCTTAGCATCTTCTTCCGTCGCGGTATATCCCGCTTCTTCGAAGATCAGAAACGTGCCCGGACCCTCGATCTTGTTCTACACCTTGTCGGCGGTGTTCTTATGGTATGTTTCGGGGCTTTTCTGCTGGCAGGGTGTCTTCTGAGTATCTATTGACGGAGATGATATAACATACCTATCTTTCGACAAGAGTTATGATGAAAAAAGGGTTTGTTTTGTCAGGAGGACGCTATGATTTACAGGAATATCTATTCTGAGCTCGGGGATTGGACGAGATCCGATAACCCGAAATGTCTAGTTATAAGGGGAGCAAGACAGGTTGGGAAAACTACAGCGGTTCTCAGTAATCCTTCAATCCTGTCAGGTGAACAGAAGGTCCTGTATATGAACCTGGAGGAGCATCCGGAACTGGAGCACTTATTCGACTCCATGGATGCTGATCTAATACTTGAAGAATTATCTTTCTCCACGAATGTGAACCTGTCATCAGGCAATGTCGTATTTCTCGATGAGGTTCAGGCTGCCCCCTCTGCTCTCGGAGCAATGCGATATATGCGTGAGCATCGGCCTGATCTCTACTATGTGGCTGCTGGATCGCTTCTTGAAATTGCTCTGAGCAAGAAGCAGATATCGATTCCAGTAGGGCGTATGGATTACAGCTTCATGGGACCTCTTACATTTGAGGAATTTCTCATCTCGGACGGTTCTTTGGATAGAGAACTTGAACTTGTCAGAAACTGGAGGCCGGACGATTCATTTCCACTTGCAGCGCATAAGAGACTTCTTGATCTTCTTCGGCACTTCCTGGTTGTGGGAGGAATGCCGGAATCAGTTGATGTATTTCTATCTTCCGGTGATCTGCGCCAGGTAGAGAAGGTTCAGCAATCAATACTCAACACCTACAGGGATGATTTTGCGAAATATGCATCGGGAGAAGAACTTTTAACTCTTCGGCGTGTTTTTGACTGGGTTCCTGCGAGGGCTGGAGACAAAGTAATCTACTCGCACATATCTCCAGATCTCAGAGCACGAAAGGTTCGCAACGCAATAGAACTTCTTACAGGGGCAAGAGTGATTTTTCCAACTGTCTATTCCAGCGGAAATGGAATTCCGCTGAATGCCGGCAGCAGGGAATCTGTGTTCAAGCTATACTTCCTGGATGTAGGTCTGATGAGTAACATGACCGGAATTGTTCGTATTTCGCAGGAGCAGATAATCAATTCGGGATTTGTAAACACCGGTAAGCTTGCCGAGCAGTTCATTGCCCAGCATCTGCTGTTCAATGGTCCATCCTATGAATCACCATCTCTGCACTACTGGTTACGAGAGGGAAAGATTTCAAATGCTGAAGTCGATTTTCTTATTCATGAAAAAGGACGTGTCATACCAGTTGAGGTTAAGGCGGGAGCTTCAGGTCGGATTAAGTCCCTGATGCGATTCATGCAGGAGAAGGATAGCTCTTTTGCTATACGCTTTGATAGTAACCTGCCATCATTTCAGAAGGTTGAACACTTGCTTGGAAACGGAGCGGGAGAGAGCTGCAAGGTTTCCTTTGATCTCCTTTCACTGCCGTTGTACATGGTGGGTCAGATAAGTCGGCTGACTGACAGCATATAACTCTGGACGCTGTGTTCAATCGATTTCCAGAGTCTATACGCTTTGAAACTTCATGGACATTCGGTGTTTAATGTTGGATATTGAATTGAATGTTACACACAATCCGGAAGGACACTACTTGCATCGCTTAACTTCATTTGCCGGCAGGCAGCAGGAACTTGAATGGCTGAATCAGCAACTGGATGAAGCTATTAATTACAATGGTGGTTTTGTCCTGATCAAGGGTGAGATCGGCGTGGGAAAGACATGGCTTCTCAACCGGTTCATCAGCGGGATCAAAGAGCGTGATCTTCACACCCTGCACGGCAGAGTAATAAAAGACGATGTAAAACCTTTCCTGCCCTTTACGCAGATGATCAAGCACTATCTGTGCGACCTGGAGCATAGCCAGTCATGGCTCCTGAAACACGTCGCTCTGGAAATCGCTCCACACTTTGCTCATCTTATACCTGATCTTCATAATCACTATCCGCTTGACCTGCCGGACCTGGAGCATCCGATCGACAACACTTCGTTTATGTATTCCTTCCAGCGGCTTTTCGAGGATCTGTCCAAATCCAAACCCCTGGTTCTGACCCTCGATGATATACAGTGGATGAGCGGGGAATCCGTTCAGCTGCTGAATTATCTTGTTAAGCGCATAACTGATCAGTCAATTCTGATCGTTGGGACAGTGCGTCAGGAAATTGATAATCCTGTATTGTCAGAAGTGTTGGATGAGTTCAATACGGATCGCCTTGTAATCAATATAAGCCTTACAAACTTCTCGCATATAGAGACAGAAAACTATCTGCACAGGAAGTTCAAATCCAACCTTTCCAATCATTTTTCTAATTGGCTTTTTTCTATCACGAAAGGCAACCCTCTTTTCATTGAGGAAATACTTAAAGCTCTTATCCGCCAGAACATAGTCCATGAGGGTATTGACGGTAACGGATGGCAGGCCGAAGACGATTATGAAGATTTCACCATAACCGAAACAGTTGACAGTGTAATACATTACCGCCTTGGAAGCCTGGCGGAGGATGAAATGAACATACTGCAGGGAGCTGCTGTATTAGGAGAGCGGTTCAGCCCAGAATTGCTCCGGAAATTATTCGATACGATGCCCAGAGAACAATTTCTGAGGTCGAACAGCATCCTGATAGCATCGGGCATGATCACTGAACCTGATGATATGCAGCAGTTTTCCCATCCGCTTATTCGCACATTACACTACCGGAGGATTGGGATAAGCAGAAGGCGGGAATTGCATCGGAAACTCGCGGGGATTCTAAGGGAATGCAATAGAAGCGAAGAGGAAATAATCTTCCACCTGACCAAGGATCTGCTTCCATCGGAAGAAACTGAAGAACTCGCCTGTCACCTGTACAAAGTTGCCATGGCTCTGATGCTGAGCAGCTACCAGTACCCCATTGCATGGGAATACCTGAGTATCGCAGCGGATATTGCCGATAAGATTCCCCTGGAGGATAAGAAGAGGCTGAAGATAAGGGCTGAGTTCAACTACCTCTCATGGAAGATGGGCAGGGATTGTCTGTCGCCTGAAAAATCAGAGGTTCTTATCAAAGGGCTCATAGAGAATGATCTTAACAAAGAAGCCGCGCTTACCTGCCGGATACTCGTTCATACAGCTTTGATAACGCAGGACATTGAGAAAGCGGAAGAGTTCTTTGAAAAAGGTCTCTCTCTTCTGAAGACGCATGGTCCATTCTACTGGACATTTGTTGTCGAGCACTGCCTTCTTCAGAGAAGGAAAGAACTCCTGGAGGAGTCGGAACGTGAAGCTTTAAAACTCGCTGAGGAGATACCCCAGAGCAGGGCTCCCGAAGCGCTGTACAAGGTTTTTACCAACCTCGGGTTAGTCTCGTATTTGAAGGGAGACGTAAATCAGGCGCATCAATACCTTACCAGAGCCCGGAAGATAGTGGAAACGGAGCATCTCCTTCAGCATGTCGGTGATTCCAGCTCCAACCTGGGGCTGGTTGAAATGGCAATGGGTGAACTTGATTCTGCATTCAGAAGATTCAATGACTCGATCAAAGAAGCAGAGATGCTTCGTCTGGAACCATTGATAGGAATCAACCATCTCTACATTGGATCGTACTTCCGGTACAAGGGTGAGTATGAGCAGTCACTCAAATTTCTCGACAAAACAGTGGAAAATTCCGCCAGCATCAATAACCCGAGGTTGAAGCTGAACGCTCATATCAGCAAAGCGAAAACATTGCTGAAAATGGATGATATCGAATTGGCTGAATCAATTCTCAAAGGGATACCCAGAGACAAAATATCTAAACAGATGCTCCACAATATTCAGATAATGGAATGTCATATCCATTTGAAGAAGAATGAACTTGAAATTGCAGAGGAATCCATTGACCTTGTATTGAAACAGACAAAAGAACTGCAGTCCGAAATGCGATACGGTATCGCTCTTGGCCTGAAGGCTCTGGTTCTGCTGCGCAGGGATAAACAATCCGAAGCGCTGAACATGCTGGAAAACTCCAGGGAGAAACTGTTCGCAAAAGGAGAAATGCCGTGCATGAGCGAAATACTGATCGACTTCGGTCTCGCCATGGGGGGACCCGCGGGAGAGACCATATTCAAAGAAGGACTGGAAATTCTTTCAGCTATGCAGGCTACGGCAGAAATTGCACGCCTGAACCCGGTTGTGAAGAAAATGGACGGGTTCAATGATGCCGCCGAGCTGATAGGCGAATTGATGGAAGGTATCAGTGTTGATAAAATAGAGGTTTTCACATTCGGCGGCCTTGCCGTCAAGAGACCCGGCGATGCGGATATGGTGGCAAACAGGGAATGGAAAACCAGAAAATCACAGGAGCTGCTGGCGCTTATTCTTGTACAGTCCGGCTCTCGCGGTACGACAAGAGAGATACTGGCTTCCCATCTCTGGCCGGAGACGACCAAGAAAAAGTCGCTTCTCAATCTGCGGGTTGCGCTTTCCAATCTCAATAAAGTCATGGGCTGCCAGGCTATCCATCAGGAAGGTTCTTTCCTTACGCTTGACAGAGTGTTCGTCCGATCGGATCTATGGACGTTTGAATCACTTGCGAAAGAGTGGCAAACCTTCAAGCAATCCGGAAAATTCCACCCGGCGGAGGACAGGGCACGCAGAGCAGCCACTCTATACAAGGGTTACTTCCTCCCCGAATTCTACAGTCTGCCTGTAGTTGACAAGCAGGATGAGCTGAAGAACACGATGAGAGAACTGTTATTCTGGCTGGCTATAAGATGTATTGATCGGGTCGAATGGCATGAATCGATACTTCTTGCGAAGAGGCTTCTTCTCCTGGACGCGTGTAATGAACGGGCATGCAGGATCATCATGCATGGCCTCCATAATCAGGGAGACAGAACAGGCGCTATACGGCAGTATGAGCATCTCTGCAAATGTCTTAAAACGGAATTCGATACCGAACCTGGATACGAAACAGTCAAACTTTACGACAAAATTACTTCATCGAACTGATCGAGCGAATCCCCTTTATCTTTTTTTAACACTTTTTTAACGCCGTCATTTATACTTCTTTCCATGAACAGAATTGAAAAGAAGATATGTCCGTGCTGCAATTACCTGGGTATAGGTGAAGATGTAACCTGTCCTTACTGCGGGCTTGCATTGATTTCGGAATGCCCCGAGTGCAAAGCGCATATCAGAGTCGTATTTGCAAAATACTGTTACATCTGCGGCTTTCGTTTTGAGGATTCAGCAAACACGCCAGACGGAAAGGAAGGTAAGAGTAAAGAAAAATCCGGAACCCTTATCGACGGTAAATGACAATAGAATCCCGGCCTTGAGTAAGCCGGGAAAAACACCAGGGAGGAAAAATGAAGTTCTTAGCAATAAGCCTGCTGTCCGTCAGTCTGCTTTTCGCGACTGTATACGACGGCTCAACTGTTGATTTCGGCATCGAGATCGAAGCCAACATGACAGACGGCGGGTTATCCCTTGATAATCCTGATAATCTTGGTTACGCACCGTTACCTGAGGTGCTTGATGTATCTACTCTTGCGGACATTAATGACCCCACTTCCGCTTACGAGTACTCCTCACCCATAGACAGAGCCGTCTCTTTTGAAGATGAAAGCTCCCCCGCCAGACCATTCGTAGACTGGTCCGACGATGTTGAAGTCTATGCGGGCAGAGTTGGCGAAGGTCAGGATTACGATATCGATGAACTCACCGGTGATATTTACGCTATTTTTGATACGGATCA
>JAUVIR010000023.1 GCA_030592645.1 Candidatus Fermentibacterota bacterium
CCCTGTTCGGGGATCTGGCAGTAACTGCATCGGCTGCAGCACCTGTCGGTTATGGATACCATTACATTGACCGGTCTTTTTCGCCCGAAAAGGCCGAGTGCGGCATCCATTCCCATACTTATCTGACCGGCTAGGTTCATCGCGCAGCTCCTTCGGGCTGACCCCTCCATTGGGGGC
Organism: Candidatus Fermentibacterota bacterium; assembly: GCA_030592645.1. Classification (GTDB taxonomy): domain Bacteria; phylum Fermentibacterota; class Fermentibacteria; order Fermentibacterales; family JCC-6; genus Aegiribacteria. Next base: position 178 of record JAUVIR010000023.1, read on the forward strand.
CGTAAATACTGTTATTGACAAAGTGCTTTGCTTCACGATTCTGCCCCAGAAGGTAATACGCCAGATTGTACCAGCGCTTGGCTCCTATCTTCATTATACCCAGGAAAGGGCTATCTACTCCCGGAGCTGTCTGTTCCCTGCTGCCGCGGATCTTTCTTTCGATCTTTGCCACAAAATTCGGAGCAGCCTCTTTGAAGGAAAAAGATGGGCGCTCGGGCAAAGGAGGTATGCATACATTCTCTATATTATCGTACGACCCTGTAACTCCGTTCCCGATAACTGTCGTTTCAACGGAAAGAGGATCGATACCCATTACTTCCGCAATGGAATAATCCAGTGCTATTCTGTCGGTTGATGCCGCCAGGAAATCCGTCTGTTTTGGAATGCCCGGTTTGGGTCCGTTTCCCTCAAGTGATACGGTTCCATCGGCAATAGTGAGGAGGACCGGTATAAGTGAATTCACCGCTACGGTGTAATCCGCAAGCCTGTAGTGGTAATTGTGCCTGTTGTCATCAAGACAACCGTACAGGTGCTTCATCGCGACTGAGATAACTGACCTGTAATGAGTTTTTACAACAGGAATTGAGATTACCGGCATATTCAAGCATATCTCAGGTATGCTGAAGCGGAGGTCATCTGCTCTCTGTGGAATCCATTTGTTCTCCGAGAAATTGTGCCAGATCAAGCCCTCTCTTTCGGCTGTATCCTTCATTCTCGATACAGCGTATGCTCTGGTCGCATCCACCAGTATCTGACTTGATTCGCCAAGGTAGATCCGCCCGACATGATCTTTAACTTTTCTGGCGAATGCTTCAACAACCCATGGGGATGTGTTTACTCCCGGTCTCAGGTAGTCCCAGGTAAGGTTAACCTTAATGAGTAAATCTTCATTCCTGGGAAGGAGATTCTTCCAGTTCACTGCATCAAGGATATTGGAGACTGCATCGCTGACACCACCGGAAGTTGCAGTGTAGAATACTTTCATTGTTTCCTTTCAGTTAAGACTGAATATACTACCCTTCATCACTAATTGAATATATGCGGGCAGCCTTTCGGGGCCTCTGCGGATGAATTATATTGTTGTATACATAGAGAGGGTACTGGAGGTTGGTCTTGAAGCTTATTCTTACACTTGTTCTGTGCGCATTCGTTCTTCCCGCCGAACTGGTTGAATTCACCGCAGCGGGAGCTCTTATATGCGACGGCAACAGATTGGATGTTGGAAGTTACGCAGCTCCACTGGCGGTGGACTGGAACGGGGACGGGAATAAGGATCTCATCTGCGGTCAGTTTGATGATGGTATGATAAGGTTCTATCCTAACGTTGGAACCAACAGTGTTCCTGTCTTTGACGAATTCCTCTATCTTATGGACGGAGCTGAATTCCTGACCCTTCCGTACGGCTGATGCACCGGCGCGACAAATCCACAGGCTGTGGATTGGAATGCCGATGGCATGCTTGATATTATTGTTGGCGACAGGCTCGGCAGCGTAAGTTATTTCAGAAGACTTGCTTCAGGCGATATTGATCTGATCGCTGAACCGTTGATTGAGGTTGCAGGGAAAGCGATCTCTCTTGGCTATAATTCTGCGCCCTGTGTGGTGGACTGGAATAATGATAATCTTCCGGATCTTGTTGCAGGGAAGCTGGAGGGAATTCCCACCGGTCTGCATCTATACATTAATGAAGGTGTTACCGGTGCGCCTCTCTTCACTGAAACGGATACAGTATTCTGTTCGGGGGAACCTATTCAGCTCTACACCACGTATCCTGATTTTGGCGATCTGAACAACGACGGGCTTGCAGACCTTATCGTTGGTTCCACAACAGGCAGGGTCGCATGTTATATAAACAGCGGAACTGCAGATCTTCCACTATTCGAGGAATTTGAAGACCTTGTAGCCGATGGAGAGGTCATCGTTTTCTATTCCTATGTAAGACCCTCTATCTGCGACTGGAACGAAGATGGTACACCGGATATCCTTCTGGCAGATTATTCCGGTGAGGTTTATCTCTATCTGGGTGAACCTGCGGGAGGAGTTCAGGAGGCTCAAACTGCGTACCCGCTTCAGCTGAACCTGAGTAATCCTGCTGTAGATCTGATTTGCGCGACTATTGAACTGCAGGATGCAGCAGAAGTGTCAGTGGCGCTCTACTCGGTTGAAGGACGATTGCAGTTCAGGGAATCCTTCGGTTTGCTTAACTCCGGTATTCATCCGCTTCAGATGGATATCCGGCATATACCTGCAGGAGTTTACCTGATCATCGGCTCGGCAGGGGAAGAAACTGTCTCCCGGAGCGTTGTCATACTGGACTGATCTGATCCTGCAATAAGTATCTATTCCCGCAGCAGTACCAGCTTTCCTGCGGCTTCCGCAGAGCCTGAAAGCCTGAGGAAGTAAATACCTGAAGACAGGTTTGAAACGTTCATCTCAACTACATCTTCAAATGGTGATTGCCCTGTCATGTTAAGTACCAGTCTCCCCGAAATGTCGTACAGAGCAAGGTTCCAGTCTCCCTGCTGCGGGATATTGACAGGTACCGAGAACAATACAGAAGCGGGGTTGGGGGAGGGAAGGCCAAGAACCGGGATTACCGGGGGTTGAGTTGAGATTCCTGTTGAACCCGTATACGCGCCCTGAACAGAGATATCGTCAACAAAGAAGCCGGGGCCGGTGTCCGAATCACTGTCGGAGCAGAATCTGAATTCCACCTGGATGGTATTACCGGTACCCCAGGTGCCCAGGTCGTAGCTCCATTCACACCATTCCGTTCCGATTCCATGGAAATCCCTTCCAAGTGCTCCGCCCGATCCAATGTAATCCAGAGTATCCGATGAGCTTACAGTCAGATCATTCACGATAACGTATAATCCGTCCGAACCGTAAATGGCTACATCGAAAGCAGCCCAGAAACTGAGCAATGCACCCGGAGCAAGTATCATTTCAGGTGAAAGCAGGCTGCAGTCCATATTCGGATGGTAACCCTGAGAATCACCGCAATGCCATGAGTGGTCAGGGGAATGACTATCGGCTGTGCTTATGTTCCAGAGGTCCAGGGTGCCGAAATGAGTCCATCCTGCGGCCCCCGATTCCACATCGTTGGAAATCCCGGTTTCACCAATAGTGAGTCTCAGTGAATCGGGAGACTGGTAATCGGCGGTTTCAGAGATGATATCGAAAAATAGCCATGGGAAAGAAGGGGAGGGAGTGCCCGGGTCCAGCGAGCAGACAAAGGTGAAGGTTTCGGTGGCTCCATGTGGGATCGAATCCACATAGGCCGAATCAGTCAACCATGTCACATCTCCGGGGTATCCTGTCATAATGCAGGAAACGGAGGCTGCGTTAAGCATTCCCACGTTTGCTATGGAAGTTATCAGGTCGAAGGTTTCACCCGGATCGGGGATACCGTTCGCGTTCCCGGATATACTGTCATTCACACTGTAGGTTGTGAAGTAGAGTCCCGGAGCATAAAGAAGCAGGGAAATCGAGATATCCCAGTTTCCCTGAACCGACTGAATATCACCATGAAGTGTTATCACATCTCCATTTACAGCCGTTGTATTCACAGCAAGAGAGATGTATGGAGTTCCGGTGGATTCATTTCCCGCATCGATAGCGCCGAACAGGCTTGAGTTCTGATTGAGAGTTGCAGGTCCGGTAATTGCATCTATTACAAGTTCCACGTTTGTCAGGTTTTCGGTTCCCTGGTTCAGCAGGGTGATCTGGAGATCAGAAATGCACCCTGGAGAAAGCTGCCCGTACTCCATATCATCATCGATGATAAGCTGGGAAATCACGGGGTCAGGACCGGTTGCCTGAGGTATATCAATAGTTGTTCTTCTGACGCCCGGCCCGGTTACCGTAACTTTTACATCTCCGGTCACGGGGCTCTCCAGAACGAAAGTGAAGACGCCGGATGCATCCAGCACCGTTACATCCCAGTTGCTTCCCTGATCATGAACACAGACTGTCAGGCCTGCAGGATTCACTCCGGAAACCTGAACCGGGATAAGAGATGTATTCACATTGACAATATCAGGACAGTCCACAGTGATAGACGAGGGTGAAATCCTGTATGCCCGCAGTGATGGGTCTCCAAGCAGGTTAACATCGTACTGGTGCCACCTGTAGACATTTTCCCACTGGCTGTAGGGGATGAAGTACTCTTTTGTAAGGGCCAGAAGTTCTGCGTTGGTCAGGCTCCAGTCACTGTAAAGGTAATCATGGTACAGGTGATCGAGCGCGTCGGAGTATCCGTAGAGCGGGTTTCCGGGCGAACCCCATCCGTAGCTTGAGTTGCCGATGAACCCGACGGTGGCACCATTCGAATTCGTAAGGAAGTGTTCAGCGATTGCATCGAAATCAAATGCCGTACTCCAGCATCCGATGGAGTAGATAGAAGCTCCGAACCTTCCACCTGAATTCACCGCATCAACATCAGGTATGTACATGTAATCATCGCCAACTCCCATGCAGGAGTACCATGCATGTCCATCATGGTTGATGAAGTTCTGTCCAGCGTTCAACGCAGCCATAGTTGTGGCCAGGTTTTCGTTTCCCAGGGCCTGGTAGAGCTTTGTTATATCCAGAAAATCGGGAAGAAAATGCTCATCGATGTAATCCTTGCTATCTCCGGAATTGGTATAGGGATTTGTCCATAGAACCTCCGCGAGGAACAGAACCCTCTGGAGGTGGTCATCCTGAGTGCAGTCTTCGTATGCTGCGATATTCGCCACGAAAGTTTGCGCTTCACTGAGGTTCTCAACCGGAGCCCTTCCGACGAAGATATCGGGATAAAGATCTACATTATCCGCTACCTCACCGAATATATTGTTGTTGTTCGCGTCCCAGGTTCCATCAAGATCAGAGAAGTAGAGGTCGCAAGGCAGATCATCCTCGCGTGCTATACCGTACTCACAGGTCATGGCGTAGGCGTACCTGAAGGGAACCGCATCTGTATCGCCTCCCAGAAGAAGGAAATCAAGCCCGTTAGCCGTGTAATAGTCCTTGACGAAGTTTCTGAGTATTTCAGCGTTATCGCGCCCGGAGGCGGAAGCGTACACTTCGGTCATCGTGAATACTTCTGTCAGGATGCCCTGGCTGTTCCTCCTCTGCGCGAGGTCGTTGAAAGCTGATTCAAAGGAGGCATCCGTAACGATCAGCATTCTTCTGAACTCTGAATCAAGCGAAGGGAGCGGTCTGGTTTCAAGCGGTGCTGTTTCTATGTTTACCTCAAGGGAGGAAAGCCTCTGTAGTTCCCCTGTTGCAGGGTTCCATCTCAATGGTGTTACCATAATCTCGGCAACCGGATAGCCGCTTTGAAAGCCTGTACCTGTAAGTTCAATCGGCCCCGACGGCCAGTATGCATCACTCAGGTAGACATTACTATTTTCTGCAGTAACAACAGCTGCCTGATCAATTGTCAGAGGAAGCGGCTCTGAAAGGGGAGGGATATAGATAGATAGCGCGATGGTTTCCCAGCTCTCTTCCGAAGAAATAGAAACGGCACCTGATCCGGAAGGGAGTTTCACCGTCCAGGGGAAATGAGGAAGCATTGGGAAGCCCTCTTCAGTTCGGGCATAACTGCCGGGCAGCTCCGGTACAATTCCTGCGGGAGTCTCATGGAGGCGTATCCTGCTGCCGTGGACCGGTGCAATATCCGCTGTTACAGTATCAGCCTGGAGAGCTGGAATAATCAAGATGAAAACAAGGAAAGTTTTTAACATTATTCACCTGCCGTGTATTTTGGTCTATTGTACAGATTTAAATCCGGAACAAATGATTGTATAAAAGCATATCACCATTTATCGGCATTGACAAGCGGTATGCCAGTGGTTTAACTTCAGTCCTGTTATCCTAACTAAAAGAGGAGGAAAAATGAAAAAGGCAATCCTTTTGCTGGCAGCAATAGGACTTTTTGCGTCTCTTTCCGCCGGCACGGTTGAAATCATCAACGATACCGGTGGATACGATATCTACTGGATCTACATCAGCCCGTCTACAAGTGATTCCTGGGGTGATGACTGGCTTGATGAGTCCGAGATACTTCCTTCGGGAAGCTCGGTAGCATTCAGTGTTCCGAACGGTGAATACGATATCAGACTGGTTGACGAAGATGATGACGAGTACATAAGGTACGGAGTTACGATCAGCGGTTACTACGAATGGTATGTATCCCTTGACGATCTCGGGGAATACTACATCAACGGTGGCAGCGGTGATACCGTTTACGGCAACGCTCCTGTAACCATCTACAACGACACCGGCGGTTACGATATCTGGTACATTTACTGTAACCCTTCGGACTATTCCGACTGGGGAGACGATCGCCTCGGAAGCGATATTCTCTACTCCGGCAACGAATACACATTCTATATTGATGGCGGCGATTACTACGACATCCAGTGCGAGGATGAAGACGGTGACACGTACACTTTCTGGGAAATATGGATAGGTTCCGAAGGTGTATATCTGCCTGTAGATCTTGGAGACCTGGACTAGAGCCAGCACTTTAAAGCATAAGAGGGCCCGCCTGTAAAGCGGGTCCTTTTCTAATGCCGGATCAACTGAATTCTCTCTGCTGTTTACAGTTTACCATAAATCAGTAATAGTTGCATTATGAACAGTAAGAAGAACGATGAAACAGCAATTCTGGAGAAGAGGGTCGATCAGGCTTCCACAGATTCGGAGAAAGCCAGCGCGATAGCAGATCTTGCCTGGAATATCAAATACTCCGATCCTGCACGTGCCGTTGAGCTGGCAGACCAGGCAATCGAGCTGTCACTCAGTACTGATCTGAAAACCATTCTTCCCAAATGCTACCTCTCCAAAGCCATGGGTCTCCTGAATATATCACGTTTCAAGGCTGCTGAGAAATCCGCTCAGATGGGATTGAACTGCTACAGGGAGCTTGATAATCCTGCAGGTGTTCGGCATGCCCTCAATGTCACAGGCTCCGTCTACTTCAGATGGGGTAAGTATGCCAGCGCACTTGAGCACTACCTTGAATCCTTAGAGGTCCACGCGAAGTTAAGTGATACTCCTGATCCTGGAATACTTAGCAATATCGGTGCGGTATATCTTCAGCTGGGGGATACAGACAGGGCTCTTGATTGTTATACGCAGGTAAAGATACTGGCCGAAAAGGTTGATGGACCAGCAGATCTCAAAGCAGCTACATGTATCAACATGGGCGAAATATACAGCAGAATGGGTATGTACGATGATGCTCTGGAGTACCTTGAAGAGGGGTACGATATCTGCCTTGAAAATGATATGAAACAGGCCGTTGCATCTACAACCGATAATATCGGAACTGCTATGATGGAACTGGGACGATACGATGAGGCAATGAAGAAATTCAGGGAAGCCATAGGGGGTTTCAGATCGTTTGATGATCTGAAGGGCGAAGCGCTTGTTCTTCTACACACGGGAAAATGCTGCCTTTGCGAAGGCAGCGGCAAAGCTATGGAATTCTACCTTGACAGTCTTAAAAGATTCCGTTCTCTGAGGGACAATCAGGGGATAGCGGAAGCCCTTATCGGCATTTCAATGGTCATGACCGACCTGGGCAGGAACGATGTTGCGCTGGATAAACTGGGTGAAGCTTACGAAATTGCTGAGAAAGATGGCTTGAAAGCGCAGCTTTCAGAGATTCACAGGAACCTGGCCTCCATACTGGAAAAAGAGAAGAAATTCGATAAAGCCTTTGAACACCTGAAAAGTTATTATGAGGTGGAGAATATTCTCCGGTCCGAACGGGTTGCCAACCGCCTTCGAAGTCTCAGAGTGATCCATCACGTAGAGCAGGCCAGGGAAGAAGTAACAAAATACATACTTCAGAATATCGAGCTTGAAAAGGATAGAAGTAAGCTTGAAAAGATTTTAAGAGACAGAGTTGAGGAACTGGAGAAGGAGAGCACCAGGCAGGACATTGCTGCGGATACCGGAAAACAGACAGAGAGAAAGATTGACGCTGAACCTGAACTCCAGATGCTTATTGATCGTGTTTGCTCGATAGCCGTTGAACTTAATGATGTCCTTTCTTTCGCTGCGGAGCATGCTGAGCAGGCGCTTGAGGATAAGACCCTTTTGGAGAAAACAGAGAGACACCTGCGCAAGGCAGCAGACTCCGTAAGAGATGGTATTCCTCTTGCGATGCAGCTTGTATTTCTATGCAATTCCGAAGACAATAGTGTTGAAGTACCGGAAAGTACACCTAATGATTCAGTTGAAAGTAAACCTGTCAGCAAATACAAAGTAGGCAGCAAAGTGCTTGTTGTAGAGGATGACGCGGAGGTAAGAGAGCATCTGATAGCCAGCCTTGAAGAATATGGATATAGTGTTATTGCATCGACCTCACTGATGAATGCTAAAGAGATCATCACGCAGAGTATTAATGATATCGGCTGCATAATACTGGACGTTGTGCTGGATGATGGATCGGGTATCGACCTGATCAGGGACGCGCATGAACTGAAACCTTTACTGCCCGTACTCGCAGGGAGCTCTTATCCGCTCTCCAGGAGTGATCTTGAATACTTGAAGAAGGATGGTATTTCTCTTGTTCAGAAACCATACAGGATAGATGGTATTCTGCTGAAACTTTCCACGATTATTCCCCTTTAGATCCTTTATCAGGTCAGCTGATACCTCTTCGCGGACAGAACTTAAAAAGATCGCATGAATCGCAGGAGGGATTCCTGGAAGTACATACCGCTCTGCCGTGAAATCCGAGCTGGTGACTGAATGAGGTCTGGTGATCTTCAGGCACCAGTCTCCTGAGACTGCTCTCGATTTTCTCCGGCTGCTTTGCGCGGGTGAGGTCAAGCCTGCCCGACAGCCTTCCCACGTGGGTATCCACGATGATCGCAGGTTTGCCGAATACTTCCCCGATTATGACGTTCGCTGTCTTTCTTCCCACACCCGGTATCCGGACAAGTCCGTCAATGGTATCCGGCAGCCCGCCATTCTCCAGAAGCCATTTTGCGGCATTCCGGATCGAATTTGCTTTTGATCTGAAAAACCCCAGAGAGTGAACTGTATCCTCTATCAGTCCCCTGTCTGCCGCGGCAAGTCCGCTGATGTCATGAACCTCAGTCCAGAGGAGGGGAGTTACGCGGTTAACAGCGTTATCCGTTGTTCTTGCCGATAGAATAGTTGCTATAAGGAGTTTTTCAGGATCTCCATAGTATTCCAGAACGCACCTCGCATCAGGGTAGAGAAGAGGCAGGCGCTGAAGCAGGATCTCAATACGCTCACTATTCTTCACGTTTTCATCTCCTCGGGAGAAGTTTTTTATTACAGGTCAATCTAGTATCTTCGGTAACCTTAATGCAAGTGGAAGGAGAAGTTCCTTGAAGATTGAAGAATGCGGAATAGAAGGAGCCCGTCTTTACAGGCTGACAGAGTACCCGGATGAAAGGGGAAGCTTCTTTGAATTGTTCAGAAAGGAGTGGATACCTGAGGTTTTCGCTGACAGGATACAGGTAAACTGTTCCAGATCATCCGCAGGTGTGATCAGAGGGCTCCATTATCATGACCGTCAGTGGGATTTCTGGATCCCTATCAGCGGCAGTATGACAGCAGGTCTTGCGGATCTGCGGAAAGATTCATCCACGTATGGCAGATCGGTATCCCTGAAGCTGAACGCGGAAGAACCGGCAGGGCTGCTTATCCCACCGGGTGTAGCTCACGGATTCGCTGCAGCTACTGATCTGGTACTTGTTTATATCGTAAGTAACTATTTTGATAGTACCGATGAGCACGGCATAGCCTGGAACGATCCTGCATTATCCATTGAATGGGGGATAGAGAATCCTGTTGTTTCGCAAAGGGATGTTCTCAACGAACCGTACAGCTGGTAGCTGGGATAGTTAAAAAGGGGACGGAGGTAATTAGATTTTCCAATTACCTCCGTCCCTATTGGTACCGAAGGGGGGACTTGAACCCCCACGAGGAAATTCCTCACTAGGTCCTGAACCTAGCGCGTCTGCCTATTCCGCCACTTCGGCTCTGTGCCCGCGATACTAGGGAAGAAATCGCATAAAGTCAATATTCATCTTACCGAACTCACTGTTTTGCTGTATATTTCCAGGCCGGGAAAGGTGAATAAATGAAAGAAGATAAAAAAGTGATCGCGCGGAACCGGAAAGCCCGTTACGAATACGAGATACTCGATTCAATGGAAGTGGGGCTTGTACTGAAGGGTTCGGAGATCAAATCCATAAGGGATGGAAAGGTCAGTCTTGTCGGGGCTTACGCTTCACTGGACGATAACGGGGAACTCTGGGTCCATCAGATGCATATCGCTGAATATGACCCGGCAAGGGATAATCATGAGCCATACCGTGATAGAAAGCTGCTGGCGCACAGAAGGCAGCTGAAAAAGATGGGTAGATTAATCCGTGAGAAGGGCTATACGCTTATTCCGCTTGATATTCATATCACTTGCGGAAGGGCAAAGCTTGAACTGGGGATATGCAGGGGTAAGAAGCAGTACGATAAACGCAGGGCAATTGCGGAGCGGGACAATGAACGGAATATTAGAACAGAGATGAAGAGGGCTTTGCGAGGTAATGATTAGCTTCCAGATTCTATTATTATGCACGGCAGCCCTGCTGGGTGGAACGGTAAGCATCCGTATCATTCCGAGGTACGATGGACTGCTCATGGAGCTTACCTCTTCAGAATTAATAACAGACAGTATAACCATTACCGGATATTCGGTGAATGTGAGGCCGGGCGGCAGAGTCATTATGCCCGAAGCCTTTCTGCCCTTCTGGGTGAGCGGCTGGGAGCCTGACGCCGATTCCTGCGGTTTTACAGTTGAACTGACAGATGCGATCGATTCCCTTGAATATTCGCTCCGGGAAGAGGGCAGGCTCATGCTTATCTTCTTTCGGGCAGCGGAGCCTATGCTTTTTCCTGAACTTTCATGGAACGGCCCTCCGAGAGAACCTGTATATACCGGTTCCGACCAGATTTATTCGGATTCATCGGTCATTGCAGCACTGGAAATGGGACAGGAGTCGCCCTGGCTCGATAATTTTGACTGCATAGTTATCGATCCGGGCCACGGCGGCCGGGATCCGGGTGCGGTAGGTTATTCAGGTACTTTTGAAAAGGACAGGGCTCTTGAGATAGCCCTTCTGGTGCGCGATATCCTTCAGATCAGAAGGCCCGAACTGGAAATAGTAATGACAAGAAGCACCGATTGTTACGTATCGCTTGGAGCCAGAACACGGCTCGCAAACTCAATGAAAGCCGACCTGTTCATAAGTATTCACTGCAACGCTGCTGTAAATTCATCCGCGAACGGTTTTGAGACGTTCTTTCTATCCAGAGCCCGGAGCGATGACAGCAGAGCGGTTGAAATGCTTGAGAACAGCGTCATAGAGTTCGATGAGGGGTACGATTCAGGTTCTCATTCTTTCGGGGATGATGCTCTTTCGTTTCTCCTTGCCGATATAGCCCAGAGCATATACCTGGAAAGAAGCAGCTCTCTCGCGGTTGAGATTCAGGACAGCATGGCGGAGCGTTTCGCCGGAAACGCGAGCAGAGGGGTGAAGCAGGCTGGATTTTACGTATTGCGCGGTGCACTGATGCCTTCGGTTCTTGTCGAGATAGCGTTTATCTCAAATCCGCAGGAAGAACAGATGCTCCAATCTCTGGACTTCCGTCTTGCATCTGCAGAAGCTATTGTAGATGCTGTTCTGAAGTTTGCTGAGCAGCAGTAATGGAGGATTTTTAATGTTGAAGCTTGAAAGCGATGATCTGCGGGGAATACTAATTCGCCTAGGGGTAATCGCCGGTATTATCGTTCTCATTTATTTCGCCATATCCTTCGGCATGAAAACCGTTAACAGTTCCCTGGGAATAGAGGATAACCGGGATGAGCCCTCAGAAGAGGTTGAGCTTTATACAGCTCCGGAGAGCCTGTATGCATCTCCGGACGGTATGACTCTTCCGGAAATAGAGGATCTGCCCGAAGGGCCTGAAGCCTACTGGGAACTAACTCCCTGCTCCATATACGTATCTGAATCATCCTCACCGGTATTTGATTCGCTTCCAACCGCGCCGGAAATCGAGAATAAACCGCTTGAAGCTCTGTTTCTGGTTAAGAGATGGGCTGGTGAAGCAGGGATAGAGGCTGACTACATAGATCAGGTTTACATATTTACAAAACTCGATACCATTTATGTTGACCTTCCTTCAGAAAGAGATTTTCTTGGTCTGAAAATGACAATAGAGAGCCGATTCATCTGTTTCACACGTCTGTTCCCCATAGTTGCCGGAAATCTGCTGTCTTCGTATCCTGAAGGTATTCCACTGAGAGGCGTAGAAGGAGTATTCAGACAATGAACTCAGGAAAGATCGGTATCTTTGACTCGGGAGTAGGAGGTCTTACGGTTGTAAGGGCTGTGAACAGCCTGCTTCCAAATGAATCGGTAGTATATTTCGGTGACACGGCAAGGCTGCCCTACGGTTCAAAATCACCCGAGACGGTAATCAGGTTCGCGATTGAGGATGCTGAATTTCTTCTGGGTAAGGGTCTCAAGCTCCTTGTTGTAGCATGCAATACCGCTTCATCGGTCAGTCTTCCCGCCCTCAGAGAGTTCGCTGATGTGCCCGTAATAGGCGTTATAGAGCCCGGAGCGAAGGCTGCCGCGGGAATAACTGAATCAGGGATAGTGGGGGTTATAGGAACCCTTGGCACAATTTCAAGCGGAGCCTACCAGAAAGCTCTGAAATCATTCGAATCGGTGAAAAGGGTGATAGCCCAGCCCGCGCCTCTCCTGGTTCCTCTTGTGGAAGAAGGAATGCTCGAGCACAACATCACCGATTTGATTCTGAAGGAATACACAGCGCCGCTTGTAAATGAGGGTATCGATACACTGGTTCTGGGCTGCACGCATTATCCTCTTCTGAGGGATGCACTATCGCGACTGCTTGGAGAGGGGATCAGGCTGATTGATTCTGCAGAATCAACGGCAGATGAGGTTGCCTCTATTCTTGACGCTGAAGGTATAATATCTGATAACATTCAGGGGGAGAACAGTTTTTACGTCAGTGACATCCCCCTGAAATTCCAGGAGGTCGCTCAGAGGTTCTTAGGTAAAACCATACCTATGGTCACACAGATCGAAGTGGGTGATCTGCATTGATCCTCAATGAGCAGCGATTTCGAAAATGACAGGAGCCCGATGAGAGTTGACGGACGCCAGAACGACGATCTTCGAGAGATCGAGATAGAAACCGGGTACCAGCCCCTGCCTGACGGCAGCGTGATGATAACATGGGGAGAAACCAGGGTTCTCTGCTCTGCATCTGTTGAATACAGAGTTCCATTCTTCCTCGCAGGCAAGGGAAGCGGATGGATCACCGCAGAGTATGGAATGCTTCCGGGCAGCGGCAACCGCAGAATTCAGAGAGAGCGCAGTGGAGCGAAGGGACGAACACAGGAGATACAGAGGCTGATAGGAAGAAGCCTGAGGCAGGCGGTTAACCTCGACAGAATGGGTGAGCGGACCATAACGATAGACTGCGATGTTCTGATAGCCGACGGCGGTACACGAGTTGCGTCAATTGTCGGCGGCGCTGTGGCTCTGCGGCTTGCCATAAAACGGCAGATCGTGGAGAGGAAGATGAAGGAAGACCCGTTCAGGGGTTACGTCAGTGCCTTGAGCCTGGGTGTGGTCGGTGACGATATCCTTCTGGATCTATGCTACGATGAAGATTTCAGAGCTGTCATGGACATGAATGTTGTGGCCAGCGAATCAGGTGAGCTGGTTGAACTGCAGGCTACTGCGGAGGGTGGAACAGTTCCCCTCAAGACGGTAAATACTATGACGGAAAAAGCGATAAAAGCTATCAGAGAGATTATTATCCCCCTTCAGAGGGAGGCTTCAGCGGAATGAAGCGAATTGTTCTTGCTTCGGGCAACCCGGACAAACTGAGGGAGCTTCGGTACCTCCTTCGGGACCTTGAGATTGAAATAATCCCGGTTCGCGATCTGATCCCGGACTGGTCAGTTGAGGAGACGGGTATCAGCCTTGAGGAGAACGCATTTTTAAAAGCGAGGGATGCGGCTGAGAAAACCAGCCTTCCTGCAATAGCAGACGATACAGGTCTTTTCGTCGATGTGCTTGGAGGCGCTCCAGGCATTTATGCCGCAAGGTTTGCAGGTATCGATTGTTCGTATGATAACAATATCAAAAAGCTCTTAAGAACGATGCTCTGCGAGGAGAACAGGCAAGCTGCATTCAGAACTTCTGCAGTTCTGGTATCACCTGAGGTGGAATTAAGCGTATTGGGAGAGATAACGGGCACTATTATAGAGGAGCCTGATGGGGAAGACGGGTTCGGTTACGACCCGATCTTCCTTCCCGATGAACTTGACCGTACTTTCGCAAGATGCTCAGCAGAGGAGAAACATCGCATCAGCCACAGAGCACGTGCTATGCAAAAACTCAGGGATAAGCTTCTTTCGGCAGGTATTACCGGATAGCAGATCATTTCTTTTTGAGTTCTTCCAGCACCTTTTCAGCAATAGAGAACGGAACCGCTTTGTAATGCTCGAAGTGCATTGTGAAGCCTGCCCTTCCCTGGGTCATGTTCCGAAGATCCGTTGCGTACCCGAACATTTCTGAAAGGGGAATAAAGGCTTTTACCACTTGCGCGTTTCCCTGAAGGTCCATTGATGTGATGTTCCCGCGCTTCCCGTATATATTTCCAGTGACATTACCCGCATAATCCTCGGGCGTTGTAACCGAAACGCTCATAACAGGTTCAAGAAGCTGGGGATTTCCTCTCATGAAAGCTTTTTTGAAGGCTGACTCGGCGCATTTCCGGAAAGCCATCTCCGAAGAGTCAACCTCGTGGAAAGAGCCGTCCTTCAGTGTAACTCTGATATCAACCACGGGGAAATCAAGCATTACTCCTCGTGACATCGCGTCTACGATTCCCTTTTCAACCGCGGGTATGTATTCACGGGGAATATTTCCGCCCTTTACCTGGTTCCGGAATTCGAACCCGTGACCTGCGGGCATCGGCTTTAAGGTCATGATGATATGAGCGTACTGACCCCTGCCGCCTGTCTGTTTGGAGAGTTTTTCGTTGATATCGACACTGGAGGTAATGGTTTCCCTGTACGCTACCCGGGGAGGGGAGGTGGTAACTTCGACAGCGAACTCCCTTTTCAGCCGGTCGAGAATTATCTCAAGGTGGAGCTCACCCATGCCGGAAATAATTGTTTCAGATGTGTCCGGATCAGTGGAGACTATGAATGTGGGATCCTCCTCTGAGAGCTTCTGGAGGGCACGTGAAAGCTTGTCCCGCTCACCTTTCTTCTCAATCATGACCGCTACGCTGAGTACGGGTGAAGGGAATTCAATCGCTTCGAGGATGATAGGATTCTCCTCGCAGCACAGAGTATCGCCTGTTGATGTATTCGGCAGGCCTGTGACGGCACCTATCTCACCAGTGTAGAGAGCATCAACCGCTTCCCTTTTGTCAGCGTGCATCCGGAGTATTCTTCCGGCTCTCTGCATCTTGTTCTCGGACGAGTTGTAGACGTACGATCCGGATTCAAGCGTACCGGAATAGACCCTCACATAAACAAGTTTTCCAACATGGCGGTCGGTAACGACTTTGAAGGCAAGAGCGGCAAGTCTTCCATCATCCCTGGGAACGCGTTCGATAGGTTTACCTTCTAGACATTGACCGCTTATAGGCGGAAGGTCAAGAGGGCTTGGAAGGTAGGCAATAACTGCATCCAGAAGCCTCTGAACACCCATATTCCTGTATGCGCTGCTGCACAGAACAGGACAGATTGTGCGTGAATGGGTAGCTTTTCTTATTGCATGACTGAGTTCTTCTGAAGAGATATCCTCTCCATTGCAGAATTTCTCAAAGAGCTCCTCATCAACTTCGCTTACCTTTTCGATGAGATTCTTTCTGCATTTCTCCGTTCTTTCGATCATATCATCAGGGACAGGTTCCTCATGCCATGACATTCCGCGGTCGGCTTTGTCGTAATAGACAGCGCAGTTGTCTACAAGGTCCACAATGCCCCGGAAGCTGTCTTCCGAGCCTATCGGTATTACTACCGGTACCGCATTGGCTCCAAGCTGTTTCTGAATTGACTCCACAACACCGTAGAAATCCGCACCGAGCCTGTCCATTTTGTTAACCAGGGCAATCCTTGGTACCGAGTATTTTTCAGTCTGTCTCCAGACAGTTTCCGATTGCGGTTCAACACCGCCGACTGCGCAGAAAAGAGCAATTACCCCATCGAGTACCCTGAGGCTGCGTTCTACCTCTACAGTAAAATCAACATGTCCGGGTGTATCTATCAGGTTTATCATGTGACCGCGCCATTCGGTCGCTGTTGCGGCGCTTGTTATGGTGATTCCGCGCTCCTGCTCCTGAGCCATCCAGTCCATTACGGCCTGACCGTCGTGGACTTCACCCATTCTATGTAATTTGCCGGTATAGTACAATATTCTTTCCGATACAGTTGTTTTACCTGCATCGATGTGCGCCAGTATTCCGATATTCCGGAGATGACTGAGTGAAAACTTCCTTGACAATTCTATACTTCCGTTCCATCTATTTATGAATATTCAACAAAGAAGCCCGGCTTACCCAGGCTCTGCAGTGCTGTAATATACTGAATAACAGAAATATTGCCTTATCAGGAGGGGATATGTCGGAAATAAACATAAGAATCGCGATCATGGATGACATTGAGGATATAGCAGCTATCTCCCGCACGACGTGGGATGGAGACGATTACCTTGAGAAAAAAGCCCCTGGATGGATAAGGGATTCCAGCCTTTATGCCGGTGAGCTTGATGGAAAGGTTGTGGGAACTTTCAGATTATCTGCAATGCCCGAAGGGGTCCTGTGGATGGAGGCGCTTCGCGTACATAAGGATTACCGGAACCGCGGATACGGAAGGCAGCTTGCAGATGCTTCGTTTGAGACCGGGAAGAAGATCATAGGCAGCGGCAAAGCGAAGTGTATGGAATTCTCAACTTACTTCAAGAATGCTGAAAGTATACATATCTCAATATCCCAGGGCTTCAGAGTTGTGAACCGTTTCATGCTTATGAACCGGGAAGGTATCGATTCGACCGCGCTGAACGAGAGAATCGAACCTTCAGAGGCAGATTTCATGTCTCTTCCAGGGCACATTCCCTGCGGCTGGAAGTATCCGAGGCTATGCCGCGGCGGCATCGAATGGGCACTGCAGCGATGTGATACATGGATGAGAGGGGACGTCCTGTTTCTGAGAGAGAGAAATTCCAATGAAACTACTCCGCTCCGGGGCGCGGAAGACGACCCGGACAGTTTTCTTGATGGAGCGGAAGCGGCAGCATCGAGTGCAGGTGACTCACATTCATGCATAGTTCTCCACGAATCAGGTATAAAGGTTATTGAAAGAGCTTTCGAGAGGGGTTACGATACCTGGGAACCTGTAGAAGGCTGCAATGTATTAATATTCAGATATAACATATAAATACTGAAAATAGTTCAGATATACCGTGATCCCTTTGTGCCGTCCGCGCTCTTTGATATATTCTGCGTTAACAAATGCCGGGATGGTGGAATTGGCAGACACAACGGACTTAAAATCCGTTGCTCTTTTTGGGCGTGAGGGTTCAAGTCCCTCTCCCGGCACCATTTTCCGAAAGGGATACATTGGCTCAGATTCGTGTTCTTCCAGATACTGTTATCAATCTGATCTCAGCGGGCGAGGTGGTGGAGAGGCCTGCATCTGTTGTGAAAGAGCTGATAGAGAACGCTCTGGATGCCGGTGCCACAGAGATAACCGTTGAGCTTGAGGAGGGTGGAAGAAAGTCCATAGTTGTGCGGGACAACGGTATGGGCATGAACAGACACGATCTTCTGCTTTCAGTGCAGAGGCATGCAACAAGCAAAATCTCCTCCAGCACTGATCTATCCTCACTTTCCACGCTTGGGTTCAGGGGTGAAGCACTGCCAAGCATCGCTGCTGTAAGCCATTTCACCATTCTTACTTCAGGCGGCGATGATGGCTTTCGAATGCGGATGGATGGCGGTGTTCTCAGAGACGTTTCTCCCGCTGCAAGAACAAGGGGTACAACAGTAACTGCTGCCGGACTCTTTTACAATCAGCCTGCAAGAAGGCGTTTTTTAAGAACACAGTCTACCGAACTCTCCTGGGCGGAGAAATACATTACCGGATCCGCTCTCGGCAGGGGAGAGATTTCATTCAGATTACTGCATAATGGAAAAGAACTCTTTCATCTTCCGGCAGGTCAATCTATTTCCGAGCGGCTGCGCTCAAGATACGGCCTCCCGCAGGACAGCAGGTACGTTAAGTCCGAAGGGGAGTCCGGGGGAACATCCGTGACGCTTATCTGGTTTCCCGACAACCGCTGGAACAGGAAAACTCATCAGTATATCCTGGTAAACGGCAGAATGGTCTATGCCGGGATGGTCGCAGGTCCTATTGATGCAGCTCTCTCAGGGCCGGCGGGTTATCCGCTTCTTTTCTGCAGTGTATCCGTACCGGCAGATGAAGTTGATGTTAATGTCCATCCTCAGAAGCGTGAAGTCAGATTCAGGAAACCTTCATCGATACGGGGGGCAGTTGAAGCCGCCCTTGGCGAGCTTCCATCAGCAAGAAAGAGCGGAATGACACTGGCGAGCGGTACAATCGGATCTATCGGCATTCCCCGAAGCGGCACCGATAGAAGGATATACACAGAAGACCTATTTAATGCCGCTCTTTCGGTGCAGGCTCCCGCTGCAGTCGATGCTTCGAGGGCGCAGCAGGAGTTTCCCATTGTGCAGATAGGTAAATCGTACCTCGTTACATCCACTGACAAGGGTATCGTTCTTATAGATCAGCACGCAGCCCATGAAAGGATACTGTTTGAAACTGTACTGAACTCCATGAACAGTGATTCTGGATCCGGGCAGCAGAAACTCCTTCTTCCGGAGCATATAATGCTTGATGCTCCTGAAAGAGAGCAGCTGGATGATTACAGAGCTGTGCTAAACAGATCCGGATTTGAGTTTCACATAGACGGGGAAACACTGATCCTTACCGCTGTTCCTCCGGGAACCTTCCACGGGATCGGAGCTCTGAGGGAAATACTCAGGTCCCTTCAGGATCCAGAGAATGAAGATATGCCGGTTCGTGAGAAAGTTGCTGCAGCCGCTGCCTGCGCTGGTGCCGTGAAATTCGGTGATCCGCTTTCACCCGTTGAGACAAGGCATCTCATAGATCAGCTATTTTCTACATCAGATCCGTTCCATTGCCCTCATGGAAGACCAACCCTGATAGAAATCTCCTTCGACGAGCTTGGTGAGAAATTTGGACGATAATCTGAACGTTGAACCAGTCCCCGTTCTTACCGGGTGTACAGCTTCGGGGAAGACCGGAGTACTTTTCAAGTTGAAGCATAAATACGATATAGAGGTTGTAAGCGCCGATTCCAGACAGGTTTACAGGGGGCTGGATATCGGAACTGCGAAACCTTCATCTGAAGAGCAGTCCATACTTCCACATCATCTTATCGATATTATTAACCCGGATGAGACTTTCTCGGCAGGGATGTTCGCAAGAGAGGCCCGGAGGCTGATCTCCGAGATAAGAGGCAGGGACTCAATTCCAGTTGTTGCCGGCGGAACAGCTCTGTACCTGCTTGCTCTTACAGGAGGTATTGATCCGATGCCTTCCCGGTGCAGCGGGGTAAGGGAAGGCCTGGAAACTCTTGAAAGGGAAGTTCCCGGAGTTCTGTACCGAATGTTGAAGAGGCTTGATCCTCTCACAGCTGCCGCTACTGGAGAGGGAGATACACGGAGACATATCAGAGCTCTGGAGCTATACGCATTAACAGGTTCACTGCCTGCAGCGCTACGGAAGGGTGGAGACCCGAAGCTCAGAAAGATGTTCAGAATAGTCGGTATTGCTATACCCCGTGAGGAGCATCGCAGGAGAATCAGATCCAGGGCTTCGGTAATGATCGATCAGGGACTGATAGATGAAGTCCAGTCCCTTCTGAGTGCAGGCTGGGGGAGAGAAAGCGTTCTCGGTGGAACTATAGGGTACAGGGAAGTGCTTGATTTTCTGGATGGCAGAATCGCCTCCATAGAAGAGACTATAGATGCTATTTCCGCAAGTACGTGGCACCTGGCACGAAAACAGAAGAACATGTTCGGAAGGATTGATGGTATTTCCTGGGTTGAAGACAACCAGGACCTCATAGAAGAATCATTATTCGGTGAAGGGGGATTCTAATGGATAAGAAGAGGGAATCGGGAGAGATACTCGAGCACATGCTTCTGGAGGAGATAAAGATTGAGGATATCGATTTCATAGATCCGCCCGATGAATGGGATCCTGAACTCCATCAGAAGGAACCTAACGTACCTCCGGTCCTTATTGAGGAAATATCCCGTGATGATGAAGACACAGAATCCAGAGGATACAGCCTGCTGGCTCATCACAGGAGTTTCTGGAAAACTCAGGCCAGAGGGCTGTTCACTATAAGAGCACTGGTTGTGCGAAGCAGTGTACACATATCACTGGCTCACGAGTCGATCAGGAACTGTACGGAGGAAGCACTGCTGTTCGATGCCCTTCTTCGTAACGGATTATCTGAAAACAGAAGCAGGCTTTCGGAACTTCTCGGGTATTCAAGGGCAAGGATCACTCAGATACTCAACCTTCTCAAGCTGCCGCTTGAAATGCGCCGGAAACTCCTCCTGACAGACGATATCAGCGAGTTCCAGCTAAGGCCGATAGTCCGGATACCTGATAAAGGGACTCAGAAAAACATGTTCGATCATCTTATTAAGGGAAAACTTACCGGGAGACAGATGGCTCTCTTTGCCGATGGGAAAGAGAAAGCTGATGAGTATGATGATAATGAGCTGCCAGAGGATATAGAAGATCTTATGGATGCTCCAGTTCCGGTGGATGAAGCGGAGATATTCCACGGGAGTGAATCTGAGGAACTGATGGATGAAGCCGCTGCAAACGCTGTTATTCTATCGTCTTACGCGTCAGAATTGATGCAGTATCTGAAATTCAGTAAAAGCAACTGGGAGAATGAACTTGAAAAAAGAGGTGTCAGCCGGATCGATATGGAGTTTCTGACAGGGATACTTAAACTTCGAACCGGTCTTTATAGCGAAGCAGTGGAAATCCTTGAAGGAGTTATAGAAGCAAACCCGTATTATGCTCCGGCGTATTTCTATCTAGGCAGGTGCAAAAACCTCCTGGGAGACCCCGCTTCAGCTGAGAATGCGCTGAGGTCTGCCCTTGAAATGCTTCCAGATGAACCGGATTACCTGGTGGAACTTGCTATAGTCCTTGAAAAGCTTAAGAGGGATACCGAGGCATCCGCGTTCTACAGAAAAGCCGGCGCAATCCGAAAGAGATACCGGACTGGAGTTGTCAAGTGAGATATGGAACAGTCCTGTTCTTTATACTCATTCTGATTTCCTGTGCGAAAATGGCGCCACCCGGTGGAGGACCAGTGGACGAAACCCCTCCTGAGATACTTTCTGTGTCTCCGATTCCGGGTCCCGGCTACACGGATCTCAGAAAGATCAGCATCGAATGGACTGAAAGGCTGGATGAAGCGTCTGTTGCTGTATTTATTTATCCAACAGTTGAATATAAACTTCATGTAAACGGTTCTAGAATTGAGATCGAGCTGTTAGCAGCCCCCGAACAGGAACTGCTGGTAATTCATCTGCCGAAGGAGATCAGGGACAGACGCGGGAATCAGGTGGGAATTTCGAATGATCTGGTATACAGCTCCGCTGATTCTCTGCCCTCTTCCGAGCTGGGGGTCTCAATGGTCAGACAGGGAGGAGGAAGTCTCTCGGCGATCACACTGGTGGAATTGTACAGAGATTCGGTTCTTGTCCGGAGGACTGTCCCGGATACAAGCGGTACTGCATGGATAAAGTGGCTTGACCCGGGGGATTACAGCCTGCTCTGTTACGAAGACCCGGACAGGTCGTTCCAGTGGAATTCCCAGGAGGAAGCCGGTATCGATACCTCGGTCACACTTCTGGAGAATGACAGCATGAGAGTTAATTTCACGCTGACCGTTGTGGATACCGTAGGCCCCATCCTCACCGATGTAACAGCCATCGACAGCTACCATTTACAGCTACTCTTCAACGAAGAGGTATCCAGCGAATCCTTCAGCAGAGGAGATGTGGTTCTGCAGGATAGCCTGGGAGACGAGATACCCGTTAACGGGTTCTGGCTGCCAGGAGGGTACTCGGGAACCACTGTACTGCTCGATACCTGGAAAATCCCCGATGCGCTGAATACAGCTTATGTTACAGGTATAGAAGATCTTATGCTTAACCCTTCACCATCTGATTCACTTGAGTTCTTCGGCATCGATTCGATTCCTGCGGACAGCCTCAGAATACGTTCTTACTACCCTGCTCCAGGGTCGGACAACACCGATCCCGCAGGCCCCTACATGATTTCTTTCAATTACTGGATAGATACAGATTCTCTTGCTGCCAGATTCAGCCTCAGAAGCGTTGCTGACAGCACAATGGTTCCGGGAGCTTTGACCGCGGTTGACGGAAGGTCTTTTGAGTTCTATCCCGATCATCAGCTCATTGGCGAACAGCAGTACAGGTTTGAGCTTCTTCCCGGTCTTTCGACACTATGGGGTGATACACTCAGAATGCCGTTCGGATGGGTATTTTCGCCATACTGGGGAGATGAACCCGGTTCTATAAGCGGCAGGATAACAGGCTCAGTATCCCCGTCACTAACGCTCCGGATAAGCAGAACCGGAGGAGGGGGAGACGCTGCAGTAACCTATGCTGCGGTCAGGCGGGGTGATTATCAGGTCAGCGACATACCGGCAGGACGCTATACCGTTGCGGCTTTCGTTGACAGGGATGCATCCGGTGCATGGGATCCCATGGAGCCTTACGGGACGTTTCCAGGTGTAATTCTTGTGCAGCCTGGTCTTATCACGAGTGAGGTGGACATTGATATTCTGCCCTGAGGAGAAGTTCGTCAGGAATGAGTGCATAAGCTGCGGCACCTGTGCTGAGGTCTGCCCTTCGCATGCGGTAAAAATGCACGATGGATATCCGGCATTCAACAGCGGTCTGTGCATCGGCTGCGGTCACTGCGGAATATTCTGTCCTGCGAATGCGTTCAAATTGGAACCCCTTCCGGTGAATGCAGCCACACCGCAGCAGTACATGTCACTTCTTGAAGCCAGAAGAACCATTCGAATCTACTCAGATAAAGTACCATCGGAAGACGAGATAGATACGTTGATCTCAGTTCTCTCTCAATCCCCCACCGGCGTTAACAAACAGGGTATCACAGTTCGAGTGATCAGGGGATCGCAAGCTGTCGGCAGCCTCTTAAAGCCTGTACAGAAGATGCTTAAAATTCTTCATTTTACGGGTCTTCTCCATCTTATCGGAAAGATCACAGGAATGTCGGACTATATCGAACGATTAAGAGGGGGAGAGGATATGATATTCAGAGGTGCCCCGGTTGTCCTCTTCTTTCATGTTCCTAGAGGGAACCCTACAGGATACGCAGACGGAGTCATCGCCGCCACAGCAGTCATGTACCATGCCGTATCGATGGGAATGGGCACTCTGTGGAACGGTGTTGCCGAGAAGATCTATCCTTACACTGGGGCATGGCATACGCATGCGACAAAGGGAACAAGGATTACAGCCGTCCTTTGTATCGGTTACCCTGAACTGGAACCGAAATGGAAAGCTCCATCAAGGATTTACACGGGGACGTACCACACTTCTTAAACATATATATGCTGTTACGTATCCTTAACTAAGCGTACAATATCCGTACCATATTTTCCATTGACTTGAATAAATAAATACCATATTAATAATTTATGATTATTGTAAAATACTACTCATTTGGTATGGATAATACCGAAAGTGTTCCTGACGCATTAAGGACTTGAGGTGAATTATGAGTGAAGACAATGAACGGGGAATAGCTTTCGAATGTTCCGCACACTACAATTTGTATGATGAGAACGGAGAAGAGATTGCAGGGGGCGAGGCAAAGGCACAAATTACCGGGGATGATGTTTCCCTGTTACCAAAATTCGGAGAAGTGTTGTTCTGTCCTCTTAGAGATCTGATAAGTATTTCAGATAACGATCACAAAATCAGTATTCTGTTATCCTCAAAGGAAAATCTCATAATTTCCAATCTGGGATATAAACATGATGATTTTTTAAGAATACTTTCGGGGATACGCAATGATATGACTCTTACAGATATGCTTATGAATGAATCCCTTAAGAAGTCCGGCGTTAAAGCGGAATTCAAATACACTGATGAAAATGGTAACGAAATACAGGGAGAATGTCTTCCATGTCTGTATGAAACAGCAATACTGATAATCCCTGAAATGGGAGAACTTTTGAGAATTCCCTACTGTGATATTTCAAGCATCAGTGAAGAGGATTTCCAAATTACTTTCAAAACAGAATATGGAGAGAAATTCATAATTTCCAAAATGGGCAAAAAGCACGATTCATTTGCAAGAACGCTCTCGGAAGTAGTGAATGAGCTCTCAATAAAGGTTCAGACATACTTAAAGGAATTATTACCCCAGGCGAATCCATCCATTATCAGAAGGGTATCCCGCTTTATGAAAGAGGGTAAGGCGGCAAAAAGAAGTGACATAGAATCCATATCTCCTGAAATATGGACTGCATTGGAAAAAAGGATTGAAAAATTAGGAATAAAAGAGGAATATGATTTTCTGGAAGCATTATCCCAGAAAGATAGAATCTGCATTGGATTGAAAAGGGATTTAATGGGTGATGTAACAGGGGAATATATGTGGTTCCTTATTCCTGTTTACAGCACAGATCATGAATCCCCTGGTAATGTGGTTGCTATGGAAGCAGGTTCAACAGAAGGCGCCGGAAAAGCAACCTATTTCTTTAAAATGATTAACAGAAACAAATACTCCACATTCAATGACATAGAAGACTTGCACAAGGAATGTGATAACTTTATCAGGAAGATCAATCGCTGTATGTTGACAATTAATTTCAGAAGGGAACCAATCTATCTTTCCGATGAAAAAATCAGTGAACCACGCTATGAAAAGTACCATTACGCTGTACAGAAAATTCCTGAACTCAGGGAATTGCGGTCTCTTTTTATTGGCAGAGTGATTCATTCCTCTGTAGAGCAATGGAAAGAAGATGCTATGAATGTGTTGAAATTCAATGTGAGTATAAAGGATGATAAAGCGAAATGGAAGAAAAATACAAAGAAATAGACAATTAGAAAGCTATTGATTGGCAAGCGCAGGATTACAGGAGGTAAGATATGTCCGGATATAAACATCCATGCCGTTACTGCGGCAAACTGGTCTCTTCTGGATCAAATGTGTGTCCATATTGTGGAAAAATAAGACCGCTTGAGTCATTAAGATGCCCTCAATGCCGCAAGCCAATTGAAAGGGATTATGTCAAATGTTCAAATTGCGGGTTGGATCTAAAAATTGAATGTCCTCATTGCAAGAAGAAAACATTCTTCGGGGATTACTGTGAACATTGTGAAGCCCGATTGGTTGTCATCTGCCCTAACAAGAAGTGCAAGGCAGAACAACCACCAACAGGCGATAAATGTGTGAAATGTGGTAAACCATTGAAAGGAGACAAGTAGAATGGCTAATGGAAAAATAGGGTTCAACGATAATTTCAAGGACAACAGTACGGAAGCAGGATTTCAGTTTACATTTTTCTGCGATATATGCAAAGAAGGGTTCAAAACAAGATTCATCGAATCGAAATCCAATAAAAAGGGGAAATTCTTTAAAAGTCTAGGAGGAATACTGGGTTCTGTTGCATCACTCACCGGAAATTACAGGATAGGATCTGTTGTATCAAGGGGAACAAATGTTCTGGGTGAAAAATTTCAGGGTATGTCTCCCGAATGGCATAAAGAGCATGAAGAAGCATTCGAAGAGGCGCAGAATGAATCCAAGGACCATTTTCATAGATGCCCGAAATGTACAAAATGGACTTGCGAAAACGACTGGAACGAACAGGAAGGGCTATGCACAGTATGTGCTCCTAGAGTTAATGTTGAAGTAGCAGCGGCTAAAGCGAAAAAAGCAGTAAAGGATATCCACGACAAGGCAGCAACAACCCAGGTATTTACAGGTGAAATTGAAAGCAAGCAGACAGTATGCCCGGAATGCGGAAAACCCGCAGGTGAAGGCAAGTTCTGCAATAATTGCGGAGCAACTCTCGGAATGACAAAATGTCCGAAATGCGGAGCAGAGAATTCGGCAGGAACAAATTTCTGCGGCTCATGCGGATCAAAACTGATGTAAATATACACCGCCTTCCTCGTTCGTACTCAGAAAGGCTGAAAGGAGAATCTAATGTACTCAAGGATTCTTGTTATTGTTGTTATCATGACAATACTCGTGCCGTTTGAAGTTTTCGCCGGCACAGCAACCCAGACCGACTGGTCCGGCGGGGACGGTGTCTGGGGGCCTGTATTCGACTGGGCTGATGAGTTTTACATGGGCACAGACATCGAATGTTACACTGATCCTTTGAATATAGCTTTATTGAACACACCTCTGGAGCATACCGTAGATGGGGATTTCGATGGTGCCAATTCCGTGTATTTTGCAGATATCAACGGGGACGGTTACATGGATATCCTTGGAGCAGGATATTATGCCGACGATATTACCTGGTGGGAGAACATTGACGGTTCTGGCACCAGTTGGACGGAACACATCGTAGACGCCGATTTCAATGGTGCCTATTCAGTACATTCCGCGGACATCGACGGCGACGGCGACATGGATATCCTCGGGGCTTCCTGGTGGGACGACGAAATCACCTGGTGGGAGAATATGGACGGCTCCGGCACCAGCTGGACGGATCATATCGTAGCCGGGTCTTACCCTCACGCAATGCTAGTATTTTCGGCTGATATAGACAGTGATGGCGACATGGATGTACTCGGAGCAGCTTCTACTTCCTCTGATTTCATCTGGTTTGAGAATGTAGGCGGCTCGGGTACATCCTGGGTCGAGCATATCTTTGATACGAATTTCAATGGAGCCAGGTCCGTGTACTCGGAGGACATAGACGATGATGGCGATATGGACATCCTGGGTGCGGGGCAAGGTGATATTATCTGGTGGGAGAATTTAAACAGTATCGGAACTAACTGGACAAAGCACATTGCAGGCGGGGATTTTCCTGGTGCTTTATCAGTGTATTCCACGGATGTTAACGGAGATGGCTATATGGACATCGTCGGAGCTGCTGCGGATTTCGGAGGTATCAGATGGTGGGAGAATGTGGATGGTTCTGGTACATCCTGGTCAGAACATATAATAGATGTTGATTTCGATGGAAGATCTGCATATTCTGCCGATGTCGATGGTGATGGTTACATGGATATCCTCGGTGCAGCTTACGGTGACAACGAGATAACATGGTGGGAGAACGTTGATGGTTCAGGCACCAGTTGGATTGATCATGTTGTAGACGGGGATTTCGATGGCGCCTATTCCGTCTTTTCCACGGATATCAATGGGGACAGTTGCCTGGATATACTCGGAGCTGCACATGAGGCCGACGACATCACATGGTGGGATCTTAATGCGTTTCTACCTGACGGTTCGCTCGAATCCAGTGTTCTTGATGTTCAGGAAAGTCCCGATTGGCAGATCATAGACTGGGCCTGTACTGAACCATCTGGAACAAGTGTGGCACTTCAGGTCAGGGCTTCTGACAATTCATCGAGCATGGGAGCATGGTCGGATACTCTGACAGCTCCATGCACCCTGGAAGGGATTGTGGCCGATCAGGACCAATATTTCCAGTACAGGGCTATACTTAACACGACCGACTCATATTCAACTCCTGTACTTCACGATGTGACTGTGGTCTGGCAGCCGTTCACAGGGACGCAGGAAGGTTCTGCGGGAGAGGTTACATCCTACGCTCTGTACGGAGCGCAACCCAATCCGGCGCTGGGTCATGCCGCACTGCTGTTCGCACTTCCTGTGAACTCACTGGCGGAGCTGACCATATACGACCTGACCGGGCGTGTTATCCATTCATTCAGCAGAGATTACGAAGCGGGAGTGCATGAGGTAATACTGGACGCTCTGGTATCTGGAATGTATATGGTCAGAATGACTTCGGGAGAATTTACAGCTATACAACACTTTGTGGTAATCGATTAGTTCGGGTGGTGAAATATTGGGAGTAAAGCACGACAGGGCTGAATATCGAATATTCTATCGGTTATTCGCGATACTTATGCTGGTGCTACCTGTGCTTGCAGTGGCAGGTGATGCCGAGGATGCACCTGGCTGGGTCGTTTCGTGCCGGGTGGTGGAGGACGAGGCGCTTGCCCTGCGAGAGATGAGCCTGCTGGATTCCCTCGGCTACGAGTGCGGTGTCCTGTGGATCCCTGACTGGCCATCACTGGGCGGTTACGAAGGCTGGATGGTCTACGTTGGACCGACCGATTCCAGGGATGATGCCGAACAGATCTCCTTCGGACTGTTATGGAGGTTCCCGGATGCAATGGGAGTTTTAGTGCACGAGTATCCAAGCAGCAGCGGCTTCGCTCCGCAACCTGACAGCATGATCGATCTGACCGGGCTTTTCCCTCCGACCCAGGATTTCATGTATAGCGTCATGCTTCCAGCAAGCTGGGAAGTCTCCCTGGAGGTCCTCGGTCCTGACAGTCTTGACGAGTGGGACAAACCGGTTCACATCACCCAGATCCTTCCGGGATGGAGGATCGAGAAGTGGGAGGATGTATACCTTGGCACTGTGGAGGTGCGGGCATACAGGCAGGCAGCGCAGATCAATGCCCAGCACTTCGAGCGCCAGTGCCGATACCTCAGGGATGCGGCGCTATCATTGGGTGCCAGTGTATTCGAGGAGCCCGGTGAGTACATTCTCCTGCACAGGCTCCCGCATTACGGGGACAGGAACGGCGATACCGACTTCTGGGCTGTTCTGAGCGGGGATTCAATCGAATACGGTTACCGATGCAGATCCTTCTACGGTGAGATGCCATACTCCTGGAGAAGTATTCCCTCCGAGGCCAGGGAGTCCATTTTACCAATGGTGTTCGATTCCGATGAGGGTGCTATAGACATCATATACAGCAGGCTCCGGGTGGACGCAGTGTATGATCCGGGATCAATGGAGAATTTCTCCTACGGTATCGAGTACATAGGTGGCTGGGAGTCAGGAGTTTATCGTGACTATCGCGATGTGGCAATTCGAGAGGTTCACCCTGAAGGCGGACCAGGCGACCCGAATACGGCTCCGATAGTGGACAGGTTCAGGATCTACTTCCGTATCGGCGAGATACTCTGGTGGCACCCGCTGTACGGCAAATTCGTGCCGTACAGCGAACTTCTCACCTTCAATTGGGAGTGGGCAGATTAGAGTACGATGGGTGTGTATGCTCGGTACTCGATGTATTAATTAATCATTACCATGGACCGGACAAGGTTCTCCCCTGATAATCTCAACCTGCAGTAGTAGATGCCAGTGGAAACAGGACTTCCTCCCGCATCCCGTCCATCCCAGATTAGTACCTGTTCACCTCCGAGTGGTTCAAGTTCCAATCTGCGAATCATTCTTCCAGCAGTATCGTAGATCTCGATACTGCTATGTTCATCAGCCGGAAGCGTACAGAAGATTGTAAGAGAACCGGAGCATGGTGATGGCCCGGTGCGAAGTGATGAAGTGTATAAGGCAGTACCGGGTGCTTCTTCTATACCTGTTACTCCATCGTACAGGTATGGAGCGAGATTGAATCCTGTAGCGGTCACATAAACATCGGAAGAGTCTGAAAACGCTTGAATATCGAAGGTGACATGGCCTGATGCGTCAGAGAGATCCGATTCCATCCATGGTCCAGATAAGGAGTCGTTTATCAATATAGAGACAAGAAGACCTTTTGCAGGCATATTGTCGACAGTTACCGTAAATGTGTGTACTCCAGGAATGACGGGCATGGGGTGTTCACAGTTGATAATGGTCAGTGGAGAAGTGTCGTAGTAGATATCCATTTCAGGACAGCCGAATACCATATGCATATGATTGTTATTAATAGCAGAAGCGCCGTAGTACTCGAAGACTTCATTCTTTGACCAGTCCGTCACTGCTCCCATGTGATGGATGTTCTCCTGGAAGTAACCCTTGAATATCCATTTTACAAGCGAATCCGCAGCTCCGTAAGGGCTGTTAGTTGTAGGACCCATGATACCGATGGCACCCTTTGGAGCATTAATTTCACCCTCGCCCATGAAAGCCTCGCAGAGACAGTAATGCCCGTCGAACATCCCAACCTGACAGGCTACAAGCGCAATCCAGGGGAGCATTCTGCCGTTACTGAGGTTGGCTACATCTGAATTACCGAACCCCGGAGGGTATATATGAGTTACGTCACCATGGCCGCAGAGGCCTATCATGGAATATCCGCTGTTTATTGAATCGCTCAGAGCAGCTATTGTCGGTGTTATCCCTCCATTAGCGCAGAACCAGGTTACTTCCATACCCGCTGCCATCATGTATTCAACGTAATCCCATGAGTTTTCAGTGAATTCCGTATGACCGATGCTCATTCCCTTGTTGAACCAGCTCTGGGCCGGTTCGTACGGATACATTTCATGTTCGATTATCTTCCATGCCTCGTAAACAAGATCATCAGTGTCACTTCCGGAAAGGCGCCCGATATGAATGGAGGGGACACATCCATCGCCTATCACTCCATAGATATTATCAGATGAGTGTCCGCTGTATTGAGGTGACGGGACTACATACTCGTCACCCACCAGTAGAATGTACTCCGGCGGATTTGGCCAGGTTTCGAAAGCGTTCTCAATCCATGTATCGATTTCATCAGGATTTGACCCTATATCCGGAACCACTGCAGTCTCGACCTGAAGGCCCTTCCTCATCTTCCAGTCAATCAGGTCCTGCATGAGTTCAATTCCCTCTACAGAAGAAATAACAACGTAACTGCCGTCTACAATGCGTTCATATCCACTGAACCCCAGAACTTCCTCGTAGAATGGCAGAAAGCTTCTTGTAATTCCGGTTTCAAAGCGGGACAGTTCATTGAGTCCGGGATTGCCGGTTGTTGAAATCCTGGCCGTAACCCTTGTTGTAAGAGTTACTTCTCCCGTGGAGGGATTCCAGCTTACAGGCATAAAGCTCACCCATGCGATCCTGATATCCCTCAGGATATTTACCGACTCCAACCTTACGGGATTCTCAGGCCAGTGATCAGAGCCGCCGTAGAATTCATTGTTGATTCTGAAAGGTATATGAGGCAAACTCCTTATCTGAAGCGGTTGAAAAGGAGGAATCCTGTAGTTTCCAAGGGAGATGGTTTCAGATTCGAGGATTTCCACTTCAACATCCCCGTAGTCTGAAATCTTCACCATCCGTCGAATGGCAGGAATGTCCGGATAACCTATATCGGCGGCCAGCCCTGACCCTGGAACCCTGAAAAGCGTTCCAGTCCCGTACATAGAACTGAATACCTCTTCGTATTCAAGCTCTTCAAGATGGAATTCAACTGTTACAGAGTTTCCCGTAATGCTGATGAGCGCCGCAGGTTCGTCTACCTCGTTGTTACTGTAACAAACATCTGCATATGCAGTATTGAAGAGTACAATCAGAAATAACAATGTGAGCTTGATTCCGAACTTCATGATCTCTCCTTTTGCTGGAGAATATCCCTATTTAAACAAATATAAGGATCTAGAACATTCTAACCCTGATTAAGGAATTCTGGGTCTCAGGGTATCGTGCAGGTTCTCCCGCGGACCGGTGGTCATGATGTTTCTCCAGCCAAGAAGCTCTCTTACACTGTACTGGCTCATATCGAGCCTTCCAATACGGAACCAGCCCTCAGCTGAGTCAAGAATACGTCCGAAGGAGGAAACGCTTCCGTTGGCCAGAAAGCCGATTCTGACAGCTCCTGTGCCCATGAAGCGGAAACAGGCAAGATACTCCTCGGCTCCAATGCCTTTGGGGAATCTGCCTCCCGGATAGGCCATAGCGAAGATCTCGGTGGTTCTGAGCCCAAGCCTTCTGTGAAATTTCACCATGGGCGTGATCACGGAATTCTCCCATTTATCACGGGGCAGTACCATGAAATCCGCGTGCATATTTGTATGATTTCCGATGGAGTAGCCCATATCAAGGAGGAGGTTGAACTTCTCCATTACAAATTCTTCCTGACCGAACGGGATCTTATCCCAGGAGATGAAGAAGGTAGCGCCGCGGCCGAAATCCGGATGTGCATCACTGTAATCCTCGAGTATTGCAACCGCGCAATAAGGATCTATCTCCATAGTACCTCCCCTATGGATGAAATTGAAATTATCCTGCCATCCATCATCGAAGGTGAGCATCAGCGGTCTGCGGTCGGCTGGAACCTGCATCAGTCCGTTCTCGATATCCTCGGAAGTTATCAGAAAGAAGCCGGCCTCGTCCAGAAGCTGAAGGTCCATAAGCAGCCTGCCTGTTGAGACTCCATAATATCCGTCAACGGGATCGCTGACATGGTGATACATAAGAACTGGTATCCCGCTTCCCGCGTTATTATCGGTCGGGTCCGGCTCTGAGTAGGATAGAGAGGTGGTTTTGCCCGCCTGGGGTACCCACAGGATCAGGAGGGAGGCGATGAGCTGTATCATTCGGAGGGGACCACGGTGATTCGGTCAAGGTTCGTGTTCACATAACCGTCAACGAATATTCCAACCTGTCCCATAGCAGGCATTGTGGTTCTTACCACCTGTATCAGCTGCCCGTTCACCCGCAAGTCAATGTAATTGCCGTGAATCAGCGCCGAAACCTCCACACCGGGCTGGCTGTACGGGAGCAGTCTGCAGGATTCAAAGGGATCGAGCCCCATTACAGGAAGCCAGAGTCCGTTGATACTCCGCTGAATAGTGTACTGCCCACGAGAATTAACTCCAAGAAGCAGAAAATCCCGTGTTGATGCAGCGCCGACCACAAGGCCGACCACGCAGTGGGAGGGTGCATCGATAAGGTCGAACTGGGCTTCTACAAGGCCGTCATCGATAAGACCGGCA
This sequence comes from Candidatus Fermentibacterota bacterium, assembly GCA_030592645.1. Classification (GTDB taxonomy): domain Bacteria; phylum Fermentibacterota; class Fermentibacteria; order Fermentibacterales; family JCC-6; genus Aegiribacteria. Next base: position 33,359 of record JAUVIR010000023.1, read on the forward strand.
GTGGAAAGCAGTATGACCGGATCCGAAAGAACGGAGTTGTCTATATGCATTGATCCGTTGTAGACTTCGTAATAGCATGAGGAACCAAATGGCTCGGACAGTATATTGTCAAAAGTGCAGTTCATAAGAGTATCATCGACTGCAGGTGATGTGGTGAAAGTTGTTGCGGTATAAATGCCGGTAGTGTCAGAAGTGGGTGTATGGGTGGAGGATAAACCGGCGAAAAAACCCGATGTCCTGGCCTCACCGCATCCTGAGATGAGCAGTATTGAAGCCAGAGACAGTACAGTGATAACAGGATGTAACAGGAATTTCATGCTTCTTCTTTCATAATTTGAGTAACAGGGGGAATCTCAACGATGAAAATTACTTCCCGGAGCTTGATTTGTCCAGTGCCAATTATAATCATCCTTACTGCAATGATATTCATATCAGCATGTTCCTCTCCTGATGAGACGAAAGAAGAGGTGCCTTTCACAGGACAGGAGATAATAACTGCAGATGCTTCTGAAGTAACAGGATTCAGATTCGAGGTTTCACCGCCGGACACACTTGTGCTGACATGGTCCGGGGAGGGATCGGCAGTGGTTACCGGAATACATATTTCCGCAGGAGATGGTATAGAGGAGGGTGATACACTGTTCCGGCTGCTTGAGGACCTTCATGTTGTCGAAATGGAAAGGCTTTCCATGGAACTTGATATGGCTTCCGCCATGCTGCCTTCAGATTCGCTGCTGCAGCCGAAAGTTGATAGCCTGACATATCTTCTTGATTCTCTGTCATCCAATGAGAATACCCAATATCTATCCCCTCTGCAGGGTACCGCAGTAGAAATCCTTATTGAAACAGATCAGCGTATCAGACCAGGGAATGCAGTGATTGAGCTCTCTTTCGCAAGCAGCGAGCTCTTCTTTGTCTTTCCCCCGGATGATTGCACGGTGAATTTCTGGCCTGCGGGAGGAAGCTTATTCCATTTACTTGAGGAAAGAGATGTATACGCTGTATATTCAGGGGAACTTCCGGCTATAGAAGCTCACTTTTCAGAAATTGTAGCGGTGCCCCGTTTCGCAGTATATGAAAACGAACTGGATAGTTATATCGTTACAGTAGAATATGATACAATATCAGTATCCAGGGTGGGCGAGAAGGAGAACAACCTTGTGATAATATTACCCTCAGAGCCTGTTACTTCGGATCTTCTGACGTGGGCAGATAAATGAATGGAGAATTCCGTTGAGCACTGAATTACCCGGGCTTGATTTCAGGACATCCTACCGTTTTGCTCCTCTTCCGGACGGGATAATCGCTGACTTCGCAGAATGGGAAAAAGACGGGAAGCTTGGCTTTATGGATCTTCCGGGCGATTCGGAACTCCTTTCGCAGACACTCGAACTTGCGGATACTGTGCGGGGCTGTGCTGACCGCATGATTGTCTGCGGTATAGGGGGATCTTCCCTGGGACTCAGAGCCCTTCTGAGCGCTTTCTCAAGATCACTGGACAGGAAAGATAAAGTAGTCGTAGCGGATTCACCTGATTCGGCTCTTATCTCTGAAATAACTGCATGTATGGATCCGGACAGGACATCTGTCGCTGTTATAACCAAATCGGGCGGCACAGCTGAAACCCTTTCGGTATTTCTTTCTCTATACGGATGGAAAGCAGGATCGCCGAACGGTGAGTCGGGAATCATTGCCATTACAGATCCGCAGAAGGGGGATCTTCGTCGACTGGCCATTGACAGAAACTGGTCATCACTGCCCGTTCCTCCATCTGTAGGGGGCAGGTTCAGCGTTCTTTGCCCGGTGGGTCTCTTTCCCGCTGCTTTCGCCGGGATCGATGTAAATGCTCTGATTCAGGGCGCGCAGACCGTGCTAACTGATTTTCGGGAGAGAGGCACAGCAAGCCTGGCAGCGAAAATTGCCGCAGGATTCCTGCATAATTTCTCCAGTTATCCTGTTCACGTCATGTTTCCCTACAATGACAGACTCTTTGACACTGCGCTCTGGTTCTCTCAACTCTGGGCGGAATGTCTCGGCAAGAAGGTGGATCTTTCGGGAAGACCAACCGTGACGGGGCAGACTCCGCTGGCATGCAGGGGACCTGCAGACCAGCATTCTCTGCTGCAGCTATTCATGGAGGGACCGGGGGATAAGACGGTTACAATTCTTACAACCCAGCCGGACTCCAGTGCACCGGGAATACCGGCGGGGTTCGAAGAGTATCCTTCCATGGCATACCTTTCCGGCTCTACCCCCGATGAACTCAGAACAGCTGAAGCAAAGGCAACGGGAAATGCTCTGCAGGAAAACGGTATACCTGTCAGCTACTTCGAAATGAAGAAACTGGATGAAAGAACACTCGGAGAACTAATAATGTCCCTTGAGATCGCGACCGTTCTGACTGGACTGGCACTTAATATAAACCCCCTGGATCAGCCGGGCGTTGAGAGAAGCAAGGTGCTTACCTATGCAGCTATGAACCGCCCCGGATACGAAGCTTGATGAACTGCCTTATCCTATCCGCTTTAGCCGCTGCTGTCGTTCTTTATCCGGACCCGTCTGATGTTCTGGAGACATCACCGATATACTCATGGACAATTTCACAGCTGCTCGACTGGGAGACCAGATTCCTGCGGGATGGTGTTCCTGTCCTGAGCTCCGGTTTTCAGCCGGTTCCCGGTTGGGGATCGTTTGAATCCCTGGTTCTCAAATCTCCGCTTGAAGCGGGGGTCTGGGGGAATGGAGACTGGGAGATTGATTTCACTTCCTTTGCTGTTCCGGAGAGCTCGTATTCGAGCGGAGTGGGTCTCATCCAGAACACTTCATTGAACAGCAGATATTCAGCTTACCTCAGAAGACCTCTGACGTCTCACCTGCTTGTTGATTTTGCGATGTCCAGAGAGGACACCCTGAACAATCAGAGGTACATCATCCGTTTCGGCGAATTTGAAACCGGAGGCCGTGGATGGCAGACGACTGAAGACGGTTATACCCTGTGGGGAGGATGGAATCCACGGGATGCAGCCGCAAGGATTTCATACGCTCACCTTCATTCAGGGGGCAGACACTGGGAAGCTCTCGGTTCATACAGAGCGGATATTTCTAATTACGATATCAGAACCGCATGCGCAGTAAGTATTTCAGATGATTCAATCCTCCGCGCCGAAGCACATCTGCGACTCGAGTTTCCCGTATTCGGAATGAGGGCTGTCCTCAGAAGCGATCTTATTGATGTAGAGGGAGATGTTTCCCCCGGAGGCACCGCCGGTATGCTTGCAGAAGCCGGGATATTTCATTTTCAGGCCGGGGTTGCTTTAGCGCCGGATGCAGATCCGCGTTTTATCGGGGTAGCGGGGATCGATCCTCTTGAGATCACTCTGGAAGCTGATAAGGAGGGTATTGAGGGGGGAATACAATCACTGGTAAGTACGAGTTTCGGTTTTCTGCATGCCGGTGCCTCGATAAAGGAGGACACTGTACGTTTCCGGGGGATTGCTCTGCCTTTTCTGCCCTGGGGCGCTTCGGGAAGGATACATGGAGGAGTGTCCTGGGAACTTCTTCATGCCGACACCAGCACCAGCGGAACTATGGATGTAAAGTCCTTGTTTACATTAGGGAGGTTTGCATTCATTTTTGCCCTTGAGGATGTTCTGGACGATTACAGGAGTTATTCTTTCGGAATAACATGGACTTTCAGCGATCATCCGCCGCGGATAACAGAAGGGGACGACAGGAACTGATGATTCAGGATAAGAGTGATAATGGCAGCGTACTGAGAATAGCAGTTCTTGCCTCAGGCAGGGGATCGAACTTCGAAGCTCTTTGTCACGGTGATACAGGTAACGGGAGAATATCTCTGCTTGTAACGGACAATGAAAATGCGGATGTTCTTAAAAAGGCATCCGAATCGGGAGTTGAAGCTCTCTATATGTCACCGGGGAAGTATCGAACAAAATTCGGAGAGGCAGAGGAGAGGGAATGGACCCGTTTTATGATGGACAGAGGCATTGAACTCGTCTGCCTGGCCGGTCTCATGAGGATAATCAAGGGTCCTTTGCTGGAGGAGTTCCGGGGCAGGATCATTAACATACATCCGTCACTCCTGCCCTCTTTCCCCGGGCTGCACGCTCAGAGGCAGGCACTGGATTACGGTGTCCGGATAACCGGGTGCACTGTCCATTACGTAGATGCCGGTGTTGATACCGGCCCTATAATTCTGCAGAAAGCGGTTTGCGTGAAGGATGATGATACCGTTGAAACACTGTCAGGCAGGATACTGCAGCAGGAGCACATCGCATACTCGGAGGCTGTAAGGCTTCTCTGCAGCGGATCGTTCGAAAGGATAATGTAGAATGTACTGGTTACTGATATGGATGATGCTTTTTTCCACTGCGGATGATCCCATTCCGGCTTCTCCCTCCCTTGAACTCCATGTCAATGGAAACCAGCTTCCGCGGAATCGGCTGGCATTCGTAGTGATGCCCGGTGATTACGTAACGCTCTCCGTCGCGAATGAGAATACCGGATGGAGCGCTACTGAAGGTTATCCGTCCACTGGAGCCGGCAGCTCCTTCGGGTGGAGAGCCCCGAGGAACCATGGTATCTTCTATATAGATGTAAGCAGCGGCGAAATGATTGAGAAGTATACCGTCATAGTTCCCGTGGAATCCTGCAGATGGAGGACAACCACTCTTAATTCATTCCCAATCGGAAGCTACGGAAACGGAAACAACCGTAACAGTATACCGGACTATTTCATTGAGCTTGCACAAAACACATACGGCGCCAGGATTTCAACCCATCTCACTATCGGCCAGTTTCTCTGCCGTGTTGAGGGTAGTTATCCGCAGTATATGGCGTTTGACCTCAGGCTGGCAGATAAGCTCGAAGCTGTACTCGCAGCTGTAAAGGAGGTTTATCCCCAGGCGTCCGATATTCATAATATCAGCGGTTTCAGAACACCTGCATACAATGCTTCCATAGGCAACGAAACGACCGAGAGCCTTCACCTTTACGGGCAGGCTGCCGATATATGGATCGAAAGCTGGCCCTCTAACAATCTTATGGACGATATCGACAGGAACAAACGGGTTGACGTTTACGATGGTGAATATCTGGTTGAGATCGTCCGGAGGCTGGAAGTAGAGGGGGAAGTTATCACTGGAGGCGCGTCCGCGTACAGATGGATTCCTACGCACGGTCCTTTTGTTCATATAGATATTCGTGGAAGCAGAGCGGTCTGGCCCACGAGCAGAACTCTTGTCACGGATCCGGTTATATGAAAGGCGCAGCCTGAATGAATTCACTTAAAACCGCAATTATTGTACTTGCCTGTGTGCTTACCGCCGGGCTTACCATAAGTCTCATCAGCGCGGATACTCTATCGAGGAAACTGATAGACCTGCAGCTGGATTACAGGTTCATAAGAGATGAACTGCAGATACTGAGTTCTGAACGCGATACTCTTATGGATGTGCATTCCTTCTATCATCTGCAGTCCGATTCGCTGAATATGCTGGCGTACAGAGTGGATTCCCTCCAGACTCTTATCCAGGTACTTGAATTGAGCGAGACTTATGTAGGTTATTATCTTCTTATCGATACCTACCAGAACAGATTCCATCTAAGACGAAATATTGGTGACGGCGAAGATATTCTTGTAAGATCAGGTTACTGCGGCACCGGAAAAGGCTGGACAAGCAACGACCAGGGGCAGGTGTGGAACTTCACAACGCCCAGGGGTCTGAGTTATGTAATAAGAAAGGGCGAGAATCCATACTGGTACAGACCGGACTGGTACTGGGAGGAGATGAATATGAGACCTCCAGAACCGGATGAGTACGTAGTTATTCCCGATACCATCTCCTGGGAAGAGCAGATCACGTTCTACCATGATTCCCTCACGGCTGCAGAGAGGGTATATGTCCAGAGGGTTCCCGGAGCCCTGGGTTCGTACAAGATCGATCTCGGCGGCGGGATACTTATCCATTACGGGGTCGGCAGAGGCAGAAATGTAAGCCACGGATGCATCAGAATGGGAAGCAGTGATCTAGAAGCACTGTACAGGTCGCTTCCGGTCGGTGCTCCTGTAATCATATATTGAGAGGTTGTTCAGTTGCACAAATCAGATGTACATGCCGAGGAGAGTATCAGAACCGAAGGAAGTACCGATAGAAAACATATTCTGGTTATCGGAATCAGCCTGATAACCACACTGATACTGCTGTTCCTGATCTCGACTGTATTCAAATCGGCAGGATCGGGCGGCTCCCTTGCTCAGGCTGTTCCGGCCGATTCGTCAGATATCGATACAATGATTGTCATTGAGGAGCAGGTTTACCTTGAAGAAATGCCGGAGTTCTGGCTTCAGGCGAGAGCTTTATCCACAGGCAATGCCGGGTGGGGACAGGATATACTATCTCCTTTTGAAAAACTCTGGTCCATAAGATCGAATGCGGGAAGGGAATTCTTTTCGGCCCCCGCACTTGTGGACGGAGTACTCTATTTCGGCTGCAACGATGGCAATCTGCGTGCCGTTGATGCGCAAAGCGGTTCTGTGAAATGGTCATTCGCTACCGTTTGCGGAATCTGCGGAGAGCCTTCTGTGGATTCTACAACAGTTTACTTTGGCGGTCAGGACGGCGTGATATACGCTCTTGACCGATTCTCCGGCAGCAAGCGCTGGTCTGCGGGGCTCGGTTATCATGTATTCTGCAATACAGCTGTTCTTTCCGATACGCTTATCGTTACAGGCAATTCGATGGGCAAGATTTGCGCTCTGGATGCCCGCACCGGCGAACCGGTATGGGATGATGAGATCGGAGGGATCGTCCTTGGCCCAGTAACAGTTGATTCGGTAGTTGTGTTTTCCACTGAAAGCGGCGATATCGCAGCCTACGATCATCATGGCGAAAGGCTCTGGGCCAGAGACTACAGCAGCCAGGCATCCCCGCCTTCGGCAGATGCCGCAGGTGTATATGCCGGATTTTCAAACGGTGCTGTAAGGAAATTCTCTCTGCGCGATGGACATGTCCTATGGGAAACCGATATTGTGAGTTCCACTTCAAGATGTGTCCTGGCGCGGCCTGTGATAGCGGGAGATGTGGTTCTCGTCGGTACTAATGACGGGCAGCTCGTCTCTCTGGCAGCCTCTGACGGTGCCGTACTCTGGAGACAGAGTTTCGACAACTGGATTCAGCTGCCGCCGGCAGTCGGGCAGGATATGATCTACGTAGCATGTGATGATCAGAGGATGCATATTCTTGATCTCAGTACGGGAGAGAAGCTTGATTCGCTGGAAATGGATGGTTATTCCGGAACAGCTCCTCTTCTTGCAGGCGGTATACTCTATTTTGGAAACACCTCTGGAGACTTCGTTGCTCTTAGAGGTACAGTACCCGAGACTGATTCGGTAGAGACAGCTGATGAACTGCCAGATATGGTTCTTGAGGAACCGGCAGAGGAAATAGAAGAGCAGCCCGATACGGTTATCGAGGAACCGGCAGAGGAAATAGAAGAGCAGCCCGATACGGTTCTTGAGGAACCGGCAGAGGAAACGGAAGAACAGCCCGATACGGTTATCGAGGAACCGGCAGCTGGCCTGGAAACCCCTGTTGAAATGATACAGGCGCTTCCGGACACACAGGAGAATGAGACCGGGAGCGGTACAGATTCGGAGGAGACAGAGTAATGAGTGAACCCGGCAAAATACGTTCAGGATATGCAGCAATAGCCGGGACTGCCAATTCGGGGAAATCAGCCCTGATCAACGCTCTTTCGTGCAGGAATATTTCTCCTTCGTACAACTACAAAGGTACAACAAGGATTTCTATCTCAAGCATATACATGACTGAAACTGAACAGGTCTGTTTCATAGATAATCCTCCACTGGATTATTACGAAGATGAAGAACTCTTCAGCAATGTTGACGTTATATGCCTTGCTCTCAACGCAACCGAACTCTCGACCAAGTTGAAATCTCCACTTCTGCGAAACTTTATAAATAGAAACAGAAAAACCCCGATAATATTCGTACCGACTTTCATCGATTACTTTCCTGCAGAACTTCACGGGGCTTTTACAAATCAGATATCAATGTCAGTTAATTATCAGGAGATAGTACCTGTATGCGCTCCATGCGGTCAGGGTGTCAGCAGGCTTCGCAATGTGATATTGAAATACATACCCGAAAGGGGTAAGTTATTTCCTGACGGCTGTACCTCTCTTCATTCTGAGCGATTTCTTGTGAGCGAACAGATCAGGATCAGCCTTTTCAGTGTGCTTCCGGCGGAGATAGCAGCTGCGATCGCAGTACAGATTGAGGAATTCTCCATACGCGATCAGAAGAGGTACGTCAGAGCAAATCTTCATGTTGCCCGCCATTCCAACAAAGGTGTCGTGATAGGTAGAAAGGGAGCTATGCTGCAGGACATTGCCGATTTAGCATCGAAGGGCGCTTCCAGAATGATCGAAAGACCGCTCTATCTTGATCTATGGGTCAAGGTACGGGAATCATGGCCGGATAATCGTGATGATCTTATTGAATTCGGGTATCTTTTTTGAACGAACAAACAGTTTCCACCGGCTACAGGATAGAGCTGGATGCTTTTGAAGGTCCTCTTGATCTTCTTCTATATCTTCTGCGGCGTGATGAGATAGATATTTACGATATTCCGGTTGCTCATGTAGCCGACCAGTTTCTGAAATACATTAGAAGAGCCAGGGAGCTCGATCTGGACATAGCCAGTGAATATCTCGTAATGGCTGCTACACTTACGAAGATGAAAAGTAAGGCTCTACTCCCTACGCACAAGTTTGACGGGGAGGAGGAGGCTGACCCCGGAGCTGAACTGAGGCGTCAGCTTATTCTCTACAGAACATTCCGCATGATCGCAGAAGAGCTGCAGAAAAGCGAAGAAACCTGGACAGAGATCTACACCTCGCCAGGTGAGCGTGAGAGATGGTCATCAGACAAGACTGAGATAGAACCTGGGCAGGCTTCATTGCTTGACCTTCTCAAAGCGCTCAGCAGCCTTTCCGAAGGTGAACCGGAACTTCCATCCCAGAGAATTCAACGGACACTCCTGACCATCAGTGAGTGCATAGGTACGCTTGAACATAGAATCCTGCCCGGCAGGACAATATCTTTCAGAGAGATAATCGGTCCCGAGCCTGCAAGACTGAAAATTGTGTCCTATTTTATTACAATACTTGAACTTATGAGAAGAGGATGGATTAACTGTCACCAGGCGTATCCGTTCTCCGAAATACAACTCCAACGTACTGAAAGGTGGAGCGTTGATTCTTGACAGATTAGCAAGAGAAGTAGAAGCGCTGATCTTCGCTTCGGAACGACCGCTCAGCGTCGAGCAGCTGTGCGAGTACACCGGAAGCGGTGAGGATTCCATCCATCAGGCTCTGGACAGGCTTAACAAGTCGTTTCTGGACCAGCAGCATGCCTTGATGATAATTGAGGTTGCCGGCGGATTCCGCATCGCAACTGACAGAGAGTTCGGAGACGTAGTCTCACAGCTTTTCGAGGGAAGGAAACCGGGGAAACTTTCCCGGGCAGCCCTTGAGACTATGGCTGTAATCGCTTACAGCCAGCCATGTACCAGGATAGCAATAGAATCCATCCGAGGGGTTAATTGCGACAGTGCCATCAGAACACTGCTGGAAAGGGATATGATAAAAATCTCAGGAAGAATGGAAACACCGGGAAGACCTCTTCTGTATTCAACAACCAGAGCTTTCCTGGAGTATTTCGGACTGAGCAACCTTGATCATCTTCCAAGGTTCGATGAAATCGAGGAGCTTCTCGGCATGAGTTCCTCTGAACTGGAGGAGAGGGATCTTTTTGGCACAGGAGAAGAATAAGCCTGAATATCGACTGAACAGATACCTTGCGAGGGCAGGGATAGCTTCGCGGAGGAAGAGTGATCTTCTTATCCAGGGAGGCCAGGTATCGGTCAACGGTAAAATAGTCACTGTCCCCGGATACAGGGTCTCCGGGAATGACAAAGTAGCATACCTGGGTCATCCTGTGAAACTTCAGCCTTTCAGGACGGCTGTCCTCAATAAACCGCACGGTTTTGAGACAACCCTGTCACCGGATTCAAGAAGGTCTATCCTGATGCTGATAACCGGCCTTCCGCCCGGAACAGTTCCGGTAGGCCGACTGGACATTAATACCGGCGGACTGCTCCTGCTCAGTAATGACGGAGAACTGGTCAACCGGCTTACACATCCTTCATGGGAGGTTGAAAGGGAATACAGAGTATTTCTGAAGAATCTGCCAGGCCCGTCAGCCCTGCAATCTCTCCGAAAAGGGGCTGTAATAGGCCACAGGGAATTCTCAAAACCTATATCTGTCAAATCCTCAGGAAAGAATTCGATCAATGTAGTTCTGCGAACAGGAAGGAATCACGAAGTCCGCAGATTGCTTGAAGCATGCGGTATTCTGCTTGAAGGTCTTGAACGTGTTCGATATGCATCTGTTACTTTAAAGGGTTTGCAGCGAGGTAAATGGCGTATGCTTGAAGATGATGAGCTTCTAGCTCTGATGAAAACCGTCAAACTTGATCATAAGTAACACTGAAGAGCGAAGATTGATATTACCGGTCGGAAGAGCATATTGTTGCTGGACAAAGATAGCTTTTTCTCTGAATGTCTGTTTTGTGGCGATCTCGCAAGGATCGTTGACAGGACAGCAAAGATAGAGCTGAAACTCACCAGAAAAGGCATCGTATCCATGCTCAGATGGGCTTCTACAGGTAAGTATGCACTTTCAAAAACCTATCTCGAAGAACTTCTCAGGCATGATTCAAGGGAAATCAGAATCGCCGCGGCTAGAACGGTGATAAGTTTAGCACGGAAACAGACGGAACAGAAGAAAAAGTGACAGTTAGAAAAAATTCATCCAGTTAGTGAATAATGCTGATAGTTCTCATCGCTTCAATATCTCCAGTTGTTATCCTCAGTAGATATACACCAGATGGAAGATTTCTTACTCCTATATCAACTCTTGAATCAGTTGATATAAATACACCGGAGTCAACAAGCACTTGTCGACCTGATATATCGTAGATGACAAGTTCATATTCCTGTGCTGTACTGGAATTACAGATTATTCCCAGATTCGAGCTGATTGGATTTCCCTGGATCTCAACAACTGGAAACCTGCTTTCTGAAACTTCACTCTGATCATCGAGAGATTGTGACAAAGAGAAGTCTTCATTCAATTCGGTTGAAGGCAGAGTAACCGTTCCGAAGCTGCATGAATCCGGTGCACCCATAGTATACCAATACCCATAATTAAACAGTGCCTTATCATTCTCTTCGTAAACCTCAACCAGTTGAGCGCATGAAATATAAGCATCTTGGCCATCTATCCAGGAATAACCTCTACAGACATTCTGGTGATAAACACTTCCACTTTCAGCATCTATCCTGATTGCATTCGTACCTGTCGTACCAGGAGTGTTTCCGAAAAACTCCGCAAGCCAGAGGTATCTGCCATCACTAGTTGTCGGATATTCAATATTACCATATGTTGCTTCATCTTCATTGAAATGATAGGGAATTTTCGTCCCATCTGATTTTACTATATATACATCAAATCCATTTACTCCAAAGGTTTGGTCTAGCATCCAGAATCCGCACCAGTAATCACAGTCTCCTAAGAATATTCCATCCTCGAGACCTATTGTTTGAAGGTCGATACTAACCATTAGATCAGAAAACACGTAGCCATATACAATATCATTACTAGTATTGTGATAGTAATCAGGTGAACAACCTGCAACATAGTTACAATCCGGTCCGGTTTCATAGCCTTGATTTGAAAATGGTCCATAATTGCTTCTGGCCTCAGCAACTGTTCCCGGATAACTGTCCATTTTATTCCCAGCAAGATCTAGCGGACCTCCGAAAAGAGTTTGAGTATCCCCAAAATACAGCTGGATATGGCCAACATATTCCTGAGGAAGAGTTCCCTTGAATACATAATAAACAGAATAGCTTTCATTATAATGAGTATTACCGGATTCCGAGTAACTGCTTACAGTATCATATGTGGGTAAAGGTAGTTGGAAACCGCCCGGTAGTCGTCCAAATTGACCATAATAAGATGAACGCCATTCAGTTTCACTACCGATTATTCCTTCGAATTTCAGCATATCAGTTATCTTATGCCCATTTGAGTTTTCAGTCATTGTTGGTTCGGAATAGAAGACCTGTAAAATAAGACGTTCTGTATTGTTGGTTAAATAACCGTATGTAGTATCTGTTAAAACCCTTGTAGTATTATCGAAGTCAATCAGGAATCGTCGGTTTTCAACTCTGGCGATCTCTTCCATCAGGAATTCAGCAGGATCCTGTCCGATTCCCTCGTCAAGACAGCATCCGGGTTCAAGAGTACTGAGAATATCTGAATATCCTTCGGATGTTCTTGCTGATTCAGAAAAGCCAATTTGATTTAAGATTGATTGGTTGGATGATTCTGTTAGTGTCCCCTTCGGGGATGGGTGAAACCCCTCGCCTTTAGGCGAAGCCTTCAGGGGGCTGCGGTATTATATTGAAGTCATGAAGGATTACCGAAGAGGCTCACATACAGTA
>JAUVIR010000028.1 GCA_030592645.1 Candidatus Fermentibacterota bacterium
AAAACCTGAGACTGAAGATGCGGAAACACCTGCAGAACCGGATACAAAGCCTGAGACTGAGGATGCAGAAACACCTGCAGAGCCGGATGCAAAACCTGAGACTGAAGATGCGGAAACACCTGCAGAGCCGGATGCAAAACCTGAGACTGAAGATGCGGAAACACCTGCAGAGCCGGATGCAAAGCCTGAAACTGAAGAAGCGGATACAGCCGTAGAAACGGATACAAAGCCTGAGACCGAGGATGCCGACACAGGTGAATTGAATCTGGATGAAATTGTTGAAATAGCACCGAACACATACTGGATCGGAATAAGAGAGGGCACTCTTCTCGAACGGAATATCTACCTCAGGATATTCACTAAAGGGAAAAAGACGATCAATCTACTGATAGACCCTGGTGCCCCTGTAGACCTTACTCCTCTTATAGAAAAACTGTCAGCGAAGATCGGCGGACTCAGTAATCTCCACCTTATGTACCTCAATCATCAGGACCCTGATGTAGCATACAATGCAGAGCATCTGCAGAAGCTCAACCCCGACTGCATCGTCCTCTGCTCTGAAGATTCCTGGAGACTTGTGAAGCTTTACGGACTGGATCCGAAAAAATACAGGGCCATTGAACAGTTCAACGATCTTACCGTCGAGTTAAGCACTGGCCATCGCCTCAGGTTCGTACCGTCTCCATTCTGCCACTTCCGCGGAGCTGTGATGCTGTACGACGAAGAGACAGGTGTCCTTTTTTCCGGAGACCTGTTTGGAGGTCTTTCCTTCGTGCCGGATCTCTTCGCCACGGAGGATTCATGGGACGGTATATCAGTCTTCCACCAGATCTATATGCCCTGCCTCGCCGCAATCCGCAATGCATCGGGGAACATCCGCAACCTGGATACTTTACCAGTGATGATAGCGCCCCAGCATGGCGGCATCATATCCGGCGATCTTGTCAATGACTTCCTTGCCCGAATGGACAAACTCGAAGTAGGGGTAGACCTTTTCCTGAAAGAACATACCAAGGCAAACTACATAGAAGTCATGAACGACCTGCTTTCGGAATTCCGCAGGATAGCTGGCCCTGAGACCCTTACAGAGGTTCTGCACGCTTTTCTTGCAGATTCCTCATTCCCGAATGTGATTTCATTGGGAGCCAATGGTATTCACGATATCAAAATCAATCCTTACGATGCCATTAGAATACTATTGTGTGAACTGCAGTCCAAAACACCTCCGGAAACCTGGAATGAGGCAGAGAAAAGTATCCTGAAGATTCTGACTATGCGGAAGATCAGCATTCCCGACTGTATGGTACTCACAGCTAGCGATGATATGGTTTTTCACCTGGCCGACAGGTTTATGTCTGGAGCATCCGAAAACGCTGAGTGATGATCACCATATTACAGTGATCCCCGCTCCACCTGTAGTTTTCGTGTAATCTTTTTCGATATTACTTGAAAAAGTAATGTATTCACCAGATAGATTCGCAGTCAGAAAATCGCAGATCGGGAATCCTCCATAAAGCACAGCTCCGATCTTCCTCTCGTCATCTCCTGTTGTGTAATAACCACCAAGAGTCATGGAAAGGGAATGTGATGGGTACCATGTACCCCTGAGATCTCCCGTATAAGTCCAGACCGGATGGCTGCCGAGCCGTGTTCGCCTTGTCGAGACGCAGGCGGTTATAACCACCGGGAAGTCCAGAGTGACCGTTTCTCGCAGCACTGCGCTTGTAGAGCTGTAATCACTGCTCCCTGTTCCAGCCGAATTGTCATAAACACTGACAGCCGCAGCAGAATTTACATCCAGACCCGCGATATTCCTTCTGTAGTTAGCTGAGATGGAAATCATGGATGTCTTGAAACTGGTCATTACACTATCCTGCAGGTCGGTATAGGATGGGGAGTAGCTGATGTGAATCCTCGGGAAGTTTCTGAATGAAAACCCAATCCGCGCGCCGTAAGTATTCGCTGTACTGGTTGATGATTTTGTATTCAGAAGATTATCCGATTCCCACCTGTACCACAATCCGGCAGACATCTGCCTGTCCATGAAATACTTGTCCGCCCTGGTTTCGAGTGATATCTCGTCATCCCTGATGTACGGTGCTCCCATGCTCTGAAAACCGGGCTCTACACGTCTGAATGAAGCCGCTATCATATTGTCCGAAAATCTGACAGAGGAGGAAAGGTCAAGAGCCCAGCCGAATCCTGAACTTATATTAGCCCCGGAGAAATCCACCAGCCATTGCGGAACCTCCTCGGAATCTATTTCTGGGCTCCTTACATCCCTCGTGAACATTGATCCCGCTATTTCCCCCTCAATGCGGAGTCCTCCATCAAACAGGACTGAACCGTAATCAAGGGATGCTACATAGTTTTCCGATGGAGTGATACGGAAAGTGCTGTCTTCGGTTATGGAGCCGTTCACATCCTTTCCGTACAGCATGCTCAGGTGCAGATGACTGCCGTAAGGAGATCCCAGACCTGTCTGTACGGAGTACAGGTTTCGCTCATACTCCCCGGGATCATCACCCTCAGGCTCGACCCCGCGCCTGTTTCTGCCTCCGGCAGCTGCAAAATAGAATCCACCGGGATTCAGTGCCAGATTTGCACCTGATATGTATGCTGCATTCAGAGTGAAATTTGTGAAACAAGGGTTTGAAGCCCCAATTCCGATAGATGATATCCAGGACTGAACTGTGCCTTCCCTGGAAGATGCAGAGGGGTGTGATGAGATATAGATCCTGTTCATATTCTGTCTCTGCATATTCTCTTCGGACGATACGAACACACTTGCAACCACAGGGATACCGTAGATACGAAAAACCGGATTGAACCTCCAGCGCCAGAACTGGTTCGGCAATTCAGACCATGCATTCTCATTGTCCGAATACTGGGAGAAGAAAGAAGTGCTTCCGGATATTTCAAAATCCGCTGCAGCCGAAAAAGCAAAAGTCAGTATCAGAAGCAGAATCGTATATTTCACTCTTCTGTTTCCGCAGCATCGATAAAGCCGTTATTGAATGAGTTTCTGCAGAACTGGGGCCATCCCTCGACCATCGGACCCGCACCAGTCCCCTCCACAGCGTATATCCTGTGATCGTCGCTTCCGAAATAGACAGTTCCATCAATACCGATTACCGGGCTGGAACGGACAGTGCCCAGGGTCTGAAATTTCCAGATGCTGAATCCCGAAGGTGAGAAAGAGTGAAGGCACCCATTGTCAGCACCGAAGAACATAGAGCCCGTTACATTCAGAGCCGGAGTCGATGTTATTACAGCTCCCGCGGGTATCACACCCGTTCTCCTGCCGGTCTCTCTTTCCATAGCGTACAGGTTACCGCTCCCGGTACCGACCCACACAGTACCGTCTGAGGATACAACCGGACCGGTATACACCGCAGAAGGAAGTACCGTATTCCATAACACCACTCCTTCGCGGCTGAAACGGAATAATTTCCTGCCTGCGGCAGCATAGATGCAATCACCATCGATCACTGGTCCGCCTGTGAAATCGTCCTCCGCCCTGTAAGACCATAACTCAAGCAATCCATCCTCGTTATCCTCCGCTGCAAAGCACATATCATCGCATGTGAAATAGATACTACCGGTGGAATCCACCGAAGAAGGGAGATAAATACAGTCGCCTGTCCGCAGGGAATCGATGATATCTCCGTAGAGCCCGTCGATTGAATAGAATATTCCTTCCAGAGAACCTGCATAGAGCCTTCCGGAAGGAAGAATTACAGGACAGGCATGGACCGGTCCCGGCATACCGTTGTGCCACAGAAGAAAACCTGATGGATCAAGGCAGCATATCCCGAAATCACCCGAAGCGAATATCCTCCCATCCGGACCTACAGCAGCCGAATATACCCCTCCGCCGGCGGGATACCTCCACAATTCGCCCCCCCCCTGATCCAGAGAATAGATGAAACCGTCAAGACTGCCGCAGATAATGCTTCCGTCCAATGCAATGGCCGGACTGCAAACGACCCTGTCACCGGTTTCAAAGCTCCATATCTCTGAACCCTCTTCAAAAGCTGTGCTGATACTGGCAGAGGAGAACGTCCAGACGGAGCTGCTGCCCACAGAATTGCCCAGATAGAAACCTTCAACCTGCCAGGCGTATCTGTACCCCTCTTCAAATCCGTCGGCATATACCGGATATACGATCTCCTCATTGAGAAGACCTTCTGCAGTGAACCAGGCTGGATTTGCAGAAATTGCGCTTTCCGGAGATTGCCCTGCAAGTACTTCAACTATTCTTATTCCGTAATCAACGGTTCCGGGAGGCAGGGACGGGAACCAGGTGAAAATCGGTAAAGGTTCTGTGATCTCACTGTTATCGATCGGGTACTGGAGTTCGGGAGCTGAATGGTTAGTAACTTCCTGGATGAAACCACCCTGCCCGATAATGCCTCCCCCCTCCTGGTAAACATAGAATGTGACTAAATAGGTCCCGTCCGGAAATTGTCCCATCCGGTTAACACTTGCTTCGAATTCGCTGTCGTAGAACTCCGTATTTATGGGTGATAGATCAAGAGAGCTCAGATTAAGTATTCCCGGCGGCAACAGAAATACCGCAGTGGTCGCATCCATAAGCAGACCCGCGCCGGTAACTTCCACAGTTATGAACATATAAACTGAGAATATTTCTGAAGATGTATTGAAAAGCCGCACCCTCCAGAGATCCTCAACATATATCTGACCGGGAGGAGGAGAGATTAATTCCACTTCCACCGGCAGCTGCTGCGGCGGCTGCACATACTCCGGTGCGGCAGCTTGAGGTGTTTGTAAAGCACCGCTGTCAGCAAGCATCAGAATGGAAAAAACTAATGATAACATCATTGACCCCCATTAATTATATATATCCATGCAGTTGGCTCGTCCATTGCCCTGATCTGATTATACCGAATCGGGGCGGGAAGCTCTGGACAACTACCTGTTCTGTGCATACAATCTATGCTGAAATGGAGGTTTACAATGAGATTTCTGCTTATTCTGATGCTGTTTTCCCTACCCATTGCCATGGCCGAGGATGCTGAGCCTCAGGTAGGAGATGAGGTTGCCATCTCAGTCCAGAACCAGTCAATCTATCCTATGCCGGCATTCTACGCCTCACCAGTGGAACCGGTAAGTTACGGAACCCTTGCTTCAATAGACCAGATAGATGGAGAATGGTTCAGGATCACCACTTCTCTTGGAAAAGTCGGATGGATACACCGTACATCCGTTACAGGAGCTATCCAGAGCACTTCTGGAGGCACATCTGCATCCGGAAGTGTAACCTCGGACGAGATAATGCTGGCCGGTCGCGGATTCAGCCAGGATATTGAAGAGACTTACGCCGGACAGCATCCCGAACTGAATTTTTCAACGGTGAACACCATGGAAACATCCTGGACGATATCACCGGAGCAGCTCTACCAGTTCCTTGTTGAGGGTAACCTTATCGAGGGTACCGCAAGTACAACTCAACCTGAGACTCCAGCAACTGGCGGGAGGACAAGATAATGACATTTCTGAGTATTATCATAGCATCCCTCCTTGCCTTTGGTCTTGGAGACATAGTTGATGTCCTTGAAAGCGACGAGGTCGAGACCGCCCTTAACGTAGCGGAGTCATTCGGGCAGGCGAGCAGGGAAATATCCGAAGTCGAGGAGTATTACATAGGAAGATCCGTAGCTGCAACAGTTCTGAACATGTACGTGCCTCTTGAGGATCCTGCCATGCAGCAGTACGTCAACCTTGTAGGTCAGACCGTCGCATGCAGCTCCCCAAAGCCCACGCTTTTCGGAGGCTACCATTTTCTTGTGGTGAACAGCAGCGAGATAAACGCTATCGCCTGCCCCGGAGGATTTATCCTTATAAGCAGCGCATTGATCGATGTGACATCCAACGAAGATGAGCTTGCAGCCATTCTTGCGCATGAAGTGGCGCATGTCACCCTGCAGCATGGAATATCATCCATAGACCAGGCCAGATGGACTGAATTCGGTATTCTGGTTGCCGAGGAATCAACGGAGAGATGGGGCAGCGATGAGCTGCAGAGCGCAGCGGGCGACTACGGTGACATTGTAGAGGATGTAGTTTCCAACATCATCACAAAAGGCTACAGCCGTGAGACCGAATACCAGGCTGACAGTCTGGCTGCCGTTATATGCGCTTCAGCGGGATACGATCCCGGCGCCATTGCTTCCGTTCTTCAAACCATGAGCGCTATCGTTTCAAGATCCGGCCCCGGATTCTGGCAGACACATCCATCACCGGAAGACAGGCTTGCAGCGGTAAATACTGTTATATCAACACTGCCGCAGATAGAGGTCGATCCGATCCGTACAGCCAGATTCGATGAATACATTTCAGGCTCGGTAACAGTTCCAGCTTCAACTGGAACCGGAGTAAGGGGTTCAAGCAGTACGGGCGGTACAACCTCACCAACAACACCAGGTACGAGATAGTTGATACTGTAATATGCTGAAGAACAGCCGGCTACTGCCCGCATGGTTCATACTGATTCTCTCAGTTACCATAGTTTCATGCAGCGAAACCGGTGATCCCAATTCCAATCCGGACCCGGTACTTCCGGAAACACTTTACGTCAATCTCATAGGCACGCTTCCCCATGATACTTCAGCCTACACTCAGGGATTTGAGGTACATGACGGCATTCTCTGGGAGTCCACAGGTCACTACGGCTTTTCAACTCTCAGAAAACTCAACCTTTCAGACGGTTCCATTATTCAGACCTATCCCCTCCCTGATACTCTGTTCGGTGAGGGGATTACAATACTGAATAACAAGGTCTATCAACTCACATGGACCTCCGGGTTCGTGCTTGAATGGAATGTTCTGAACCCCGTCCTTCATGTATCCGATACAATAGATACAGAAGGTTGGGGTATCTGCTCCGTCAGCAGCAGCACTGTAGTTACCAGCAATGGCAGTGCTACACTCAGCTTCAGGGATGTAAATAGTTTTGATACTCTCTGGACCATCAACGTGAATATTGACGGCAGCCCGATTCACCTTCTGAATGAGCTTGAATATGCCGAAGGCAGTATCTACGCAAACAGGTATTACTCGGATTACATATACCGTATAGACCCTGAAACGGGGAATGTTACAGCTCTCATCGATGCATCATCACTGCTCTCTGGTTCCAACAGGATAAATGCCGGAGTCCTCAACGGTATCGCATGGGACCCTCAGAGGGAAGCTTTCCTTCTAACCGGAAAGAACTGGCCATCCATCTTCATTGTAACCTTCTGAAGATGATCTAAGTAAAGGGGAGGCTGAAAAGCCTCCCCTTACACTATCTAGATAGATTAACGCTAGTTCTGTCTTGGTTTGCTGTTAGCAAAATCCACTCTGAGCTCGCGTCCCTCTAATTCTTTTCCGTGCATTGCTTCCTGGGCTGCCTGTGCGCCGTCATCAGTTTCGAAAGTCACGAAACCGAAGCCTCTTGACCGTCCTGAATCTCTCTCACACACAACGTTTGCCTCTTCAATAGGTCCAAACTCCTCGAAAGCCTTTCTAAGACCTTCATCGTTTGTTGCCCAGGCTAATCCACCAACAAAAAGCTTCCTGTTCATTAGAACTCCTGTTTCCGGGACCTGCGTCCCTCAGTACCAAGCAGCATTATGCCGCTGTTGCCCCCCGTGAAGGGGGTTCGTGCAAAACCGGGATACGGCCCGGAACCGTGCTGCAGAAGCGCAGCAGATAATAAAAACAATTTATAGATATTGTTACTCATGCGAGAATAGTCATACAATGTATGATATTGAAATAACTCAGAAATGACGTAAACCTCTTTGACACAGTAAACAAACAACAGTAACTTGCTTATAAAAAGCTTTTAGTATTATACGGCATTGGTTTTACTTGACAAGCCCCCCCCCCATCCTGCTTCCTTCATCGTACACAACGCAGTAGCATTTTTGATACTCGATAAAGCAACTCTTTCATCGAATGTAACCGATCACAAGTTATCTGAAACTTGACGAAATGGATAGCCGGGCGTATTTTTCCGCGTCTACAATGCGCGCCTCGATAGCTCAGTTGGTAGAGCGGGTGGCTGTTAACCACTAGGTCCGAGGTTCAAGTCCTCGTCGAGGCGCCATTGGGGCCGGAACCCTTGGGGCCGAACCCTTGGGGCCGGACGTCACTTCTGGTCACTTACCACCTCTGCCCCACCGATCTGGGAGATTTCCATTATCATTCACAAGGCTTAATCAGCAGAAATACTGCCTTTCCTTCAAGGCAGATGTGCATCTGTTATTCTCTGTGCAAAGACTTGTCCTTCGCATGGTATTGACTGATTCTGACATAATGGATATATCCTAGTATTCTACTATGGATATTTACTTAAACCACTCAAGCCAGAGTGGAAGCTTGAGGTTTAGTCAGGTGTTTTGGAAGAGGGAGATTATCATGAAACGGTTTGCATACTTACTTTCTGTATTAATCATATTCCTGACTGCTGGAAATGCCATTTCAGATGACCCGACCGAAGAGTGGGTTGCACGGTACAATGGCTCTATAAATGGTACTGATAAAGCAGTCTCCATGGTTCTGGATGATGCCGGGAATGTCTACGTGACTGGCTACAGTGATGGCATCGGTTCTTTCAATGTTGACTACATCACCATCAAGTACAACAACGAGGGTTTGGAACAATGGGTTGCCAGGTACGATGGCCCCGGGATTGTGGAGAAAGATGATAGAGCGTCCTCCATCGCTCTTGATGAAGACGGGAATGTTTATGTGACTGGTGGAAGCACTGGCATAGATACCTTTTATGATTACACAACCATCAAGTACAACAACGATGGTGTGGAAGAATGGGTTGCCCATTACGATGGTCCTGGGAATCACATGGATATAGCAACCTCTATCTCTTTGGATGAATCCGGGAATGTTTATGTGACTGGTTACAGTTTTGCCAGCGTCGCTATCGATAGAGACTATGCCACCATCAAGTACGATAACGATGGTGTGGAACAATGGGTCGCCCGTTACAACGGTCCTGCGAATGAACGTGACCAGGCATACTCAATAACTTTGGATACAGCTGGAAATATTTACGTTACTGGTAGAAGCAAAGGCATTGGTACCTCGTATGACTACGCCACTATCAAGTACAACAATGATGGTGTGGAACAGTGGGCTGCCCGATACGATGGTCCTGCTAATTACGACGACTCTGCAGAATCCATCGCTTTGGATGATGCCGGAAATGTCTATGTAACTGGTTACAGTAATGGCATTACAAGTTGCGACTACGCCACCATCAAGTACAACAGTTATGGAGTGGAGCAATGGGTTGCTCGTTACGATTGCCCAGCGAGTGAGCGTGACCAGGCAAGCTCCATCGCTTTGGATGCAGCCGGGAATGTTTATGTGACTGGCTTCGATAATGGAATCACTTCCAATTCAAATTACGCTACCATCAAGTACAACAATGATGGTGTAGAACAATGGATTGCTAATTACAATGGGACGGGGAATGATTCTGATGTGCCATCATCTATCGCTTTGGATATTGCCGGGAATGTCTATGTGACTGGCAAAAGTAATATCTCCGGTAATGGGAATGACTACGCCACAATCAAGTACAACAATGATGGTGTGGAACAATGGGTTGCCAGTTACAACGGTCCCGGGAATAACTCTGACGCTCCATCATCCATCGCTCTAGGTTCAGATGGGAATGTCTATATAACCGGATTCAGCACAGGTTCTGGCACTTCTGAAGACTTCGCCACCATCAAGTACTCCCAGGACACCGGTATCGGGGAAACAGCAGAAACTCCGGAATTCAGCCTTCGAGTGTATCCATGTCCGGTAAGTACTACTGCGTCAATTGCAGTGACATTACCAGAACCTTCGATATGTTCCGTCTTTGTATACAGTCTAGATGGAAGACTTATGGAAACACTGCACAAGGGTACATTACCACAGGGGGAGCACTTCTTTGTGTGGCAGACTTCTCAGATTCCTGTGGGGGTGTATCTCCTTCGGGTCAGTGCAGGCTCCATGGATAGCGTATCTAGGCTTGCTGTGATTCGATAGCTATCATGTAACATGTCACAACACCTATGCTGATAATTATCTCATTATAGTGGACGCAGACTTCTCTCGGTTATCACTTGTCTTTCCCAATCATCCCCCATTGCTATTACCCTTTCGATTTTTCTTTTTGGAAGCTTTAAGAGAGACAGCCACTGGTTAACCCTGGCCCGGGATATTCCATGTTTTCGAGCCAACTCAGCCTGAGTAAGTCCCTCCCTCCTCATCTCTTCTTTGAGTTCCTGAGCGAATATGAGTGGATTCCGATATGTCTTTAGGGGCTTTGAGATAAGACTACATGAAGGCAATACAAATTCCAGTTTCAAGATCGGTCCACCAAAGGTTCGAGTAGATCGGGAATTGAGGCGCCATTGGGGTCGGGCGTCACTTCTGGTTACTTCCCGCCTCTACTCCACCGATAGAGCCACTATATAAAGTACATGATCCGTTTGTCTTATGGAAGTCGAGATACTAGATGCTCCATGATAAGGGCTCCATCGGCTTCAGGATCCCAAGATACACCAATCCTCAGCAACGGTGTAATATCTGCTGTAAATAGAGGATTCTTAAGCTTCTCATTAAGGTTATCCGTAAATTCAGCTTGTGATACATGAAGGCCTTGATTCTCGATATAAGCCAGGAAGGCGTTCACTATTCTTTCTTCATCAACATTGGTATGTCGGAGTGCATACGCTATATCGAATAGATCTCGCCCCTTCCTACGCTGGTAGAGAGCTCTTAGCTTCGTACTCAGAAGTTCATCCAATCCAAAAGTATTGATGATAGCATTACCTTGGAACCATCTCGAGTCTACACTAAACTCCTTCTTCTCGAAGCCATACAGGTTCATATGCTCCCAAGTGTTAATCTCCACCTTAAAGCGCAAAAGGACTGGAGGCAGATCCTCTGATTCAAATCTGTATTTCAGAGTTGCTGATCGATTGGAGCGATCTCTTCTCGGTGCTCCGAGAATCGGATCGAGCCTCGACCTAATGGAATCAAAGATTGGTCCGATCCGTGTAGCGGTCACCAGGACAAGATCTATATCTTCAGAGAATCTCACGGCTGGGGTGATAAATAGCTTATGGATCGCTGTTCCACCCCTGAACGCCAGTTTCCTCTGGAGAATTGGATCAGAGAATATCTCAGTTACTGCCCAAGTTATTACTAGATCCTGTTCAACAAGGTAGTCTTCAATCCAAGGAGCTTCACGACGCCATTCAGTGATATAGTCTCTCGGAATCATGGTGCTGTCTCTAATTTTGCATTTTCTAGAATCTTCCACCGGCTATTCCGTTTACAACCTCCAGAGTTGATTGCAGGCACCAAAGCAACAAAATCTCGAATACGCGCTCCTACCTCTTCCGCAAGTGGATCAGTAAGATCAGCCTTCGCACCTACATAATCAAGCAAGAAACCAAGTCGTTGAGCCCATGCTTTGGGCTGATCTGTACTGATCTGTGCGATCTTACGACCATCAATTCGTTCAAGAAGCTCCAATAAGACTATTATAATGTTGTCATAACCTCCACACCTGTTTGGATAACCAACGAGATCAAACGCAGTAGCCTCTGGAGAGGATACAGTTAGAATACCTCTAGGAGTATTCCTCTTTACAGTATGAGACATCCGCATACTGCTTTTCATTATGAATGAAACCTTAACCACACCGCATTGCAGAGGTTTAATAGTTCTTGGTACAAGCACCTGTAGTTCCTGGGGACGCTGATGAGCGGCACCATAGTAACTCGCTGCTGAAAGTAATCCCACATAATATTCAAGTTTACGATATGCCATGAGTTCAGGGATGAACTGATCCGCAGGAAGACACTTGAGTCTATGATACTGTGGAGGTACTAATACGTAGAAGCTCCTAAAGGGCATCGCAATGCGACCCTTTTTCATTAATCGTCTTAAGGAAGCTCTCACAGCAGTCTGGTTTGATCCACTACAACGAACAGCGTCCATCAATGTGAAGCAATACTTACCATTCGATTCAAGCTCATAAATATATTCAGTCATAAGTTTCATATTACTTCCTCTCCGGAATCACCCTCCTAAAGTAACACTCAATGTTACATTCGGCAAGTGATCACGGAAATAGTGGGATTGAGAAGATATACAGGTAAGAAGATACTTATGATACTGATGCTGCTGATGATGATGAGAAAGAGGAATACTCATTCGAGCTCATGAACAAACGGCTCAAGGGTTGGCCACCAAAGGTTCGAGTAGATCGGGAATCAAGGCCCCAACTTTATGGAATCACTTCCCAGCGAGCACCACGTCCTCGTCCTTCTAGGTTAATCTTACCCTGATTTTTCAGTTCTGAAAGAATTTTCTTGATTAGCTGCAGGCTTACCGAGGGAAGCTGTGCAGCGAGGTCAGCCAGTGTAAACCGTTCAAGCTGGTTAAGAATAGTCTGCCTGACGATATCGCTCTTTGCAGTGCGCGACGCAGTGGACTCAACAAGAAGTTCAAGTTCCCCATACCCTCTTTGTAGCACACCCAGAAAATAGTTCCACCATGGCATGATCTCATTTGTCCCGTCATGCCATCCTCTTGAACATTTCTCCAGAATTCGGTAATAGTCTTCCTTGCTTTCCTCAACAATACGCTCAAGACTGACGAAACGCCCCACATCAAAACCATTCTCCAACAGCAGGAGTGTTGTCATCAATCGGGAAACACGCCAGTTGCCGTCACGGAACGGGTGAATGCAAAGAATATCCAGGATGAAAGTTGCGATAACCAGAAGAATGGGTACATGTTCCTCTTTGCGGGCATCCCTGTAGTTTCGGCAGAGAGTCTCCACCATCTCGGGAGTTTCCTTAGCTGGTGTTGGAATAAACCTCACCCTTCTCTCACCATTGGGCAGCAGCTCAACAATTTCGTTGTTCATTTTCTTCCATTTACCAGCATCACTGGATACTCCCCCTTGAGCAAGGTAGTGTAGTTTCATAATCACATCCGGTGAAACAATAATCCGATTCTTTCGAGAGAAAAACCAGTCCAGAGCATTCCTGTAACCTGATAGTTCTTCCTCAGAGCGATTCTGAGGCTTTGCCTTACCCAAAACTACCGGGCGTAGTCTTTCAGCTTTAATGGTCACACCCTCGATACGGTTGGAGGA
The DNA here is from genome assembly GCA_030592645.1 of Candidatus Fermentibacterota bacterium. GTDB lineage: Bacteria > Fermentibacterota > Fermentibacteria > Fermentibacterales > JCC-6 > Aegiribacteria. Next base: position 13,202 of record JAUVIR010000028.1, read on the forward strand.
TTCGACACTCTGTATGATTGCCAGTTCCCTCAGAACTTCAAGAACCTCCGGTTTCTTTCTGATCCAAAGTTCCTGCTTTCCCAAGGCTTCCATGCACGAACCAAGCAACCACACGGTACTTATGGGGATGGAAACCCTCGATATTTTTTTCGATTCAAGAGAAAGCACTTCTTCACCTCCTATCATAGTAGCTTAATAATAGCCTATTATAAGGCAGGTAGCCAATTCACTTCTCAAATCCATCTTCTTTTGATAAGGAAGATCGTGAATTGATGCGCTGACCGTTTGGCTCTAAACCATTAACAGGGACAGGGTATCGGCTCGAATCCCACCGATGTGTACTTTAAGAACGGACCAGTTTCAGGTAGCAGATCAAGTTCTTACGAATTTCCGTAATGGTTCATAATCGTATCTATCCGCAGATTGTAGAGCTTCTATATATCTCTTACGCGTATCACCAGACTTCACTAGATTTCCACTGCCCCATGTGAATTTTGGACATTTCATGACATTCTCAAGTAGTGCATCGGTCATCAGCCGTGCATGGCGACCATTTCCGTTTGGGAAAGGATGAATAGATACAAGTCGATAGTGAAATTGAATGGCCAGTTCATCAGGGGATTCTTCCTGAAGTTCTATCCTTAAACATGCATCATCGCAAAGATTTTTCAGACTCGTGGAGATCAGATACCATGATCCACCGATATTTTTATCGCTGTCCCGAAACTTTCCTGCCCACCTCCACACATGCCTGAACATCTTTAAGTGGAGTTTCTTGATGAATAACCCATTCAGGATGTTAGTTGGTTTTATTTTGTCCAACCATGCAAGTGCTTCGATGATATTATCCTGTTCCCAGCGATCCAGTTCCGCATGAGTCGTAATATGCGTAAGCAGCAGTCCCTCTAATTCGTCTGGATCAAGGGGGGTGGCTCCTTCAGGATAAGCGAACTCGATCATGTAACATCCCAGAAATAGGAAGGAAGCGTATCAACTAGCTCTTCAACCAACTGAGATAACACCTTCTCGTTCTCCTTATCAGTCAACACTTGATTTTCCAGTAACATTGTATGTGAGGCCAGAGAGATACGCTTCGCTGCAAGCACTTGGGCCTGTTTATGGATTGTGTCTTCCAGGCTAGAACGAGGCACAAATCCATAAACGAACTCGCAATCAAGACACGCTGCGATGCGTTGCATTGTCTTGATTGTGACCGATCCTGTCAATTCATCTTTTTCTATGCGCGCCACAGCTTGCTGGGCGATACCAAGCCTGCTCGCCAGTTGCCTGCCAGTCATCCCGAGCCCATCGCGAATAGCTCGAATCCATCCTTTCGGAGGGGTATTCACTCTACGCAGAGGCCTGAGATGCTGTAAAGTGGCTTCAAGTTGCTCTCGAATGAGTCTCTTCCTTTTCATAATCATTCTCCCTCAGCTACAATATGCATGGCTCAGTGATAGAGCCAATACAACATATACATTGTTCATATCTCAGAGTATCACAATACAAATATTGTACATCTTAGTCATTTGCACAACCTATATATTGTATATATCAGTCTATCTTTTCCATCGAACCTAATTCACCCGGACAGTTTCTTTCGGAGCTGCCTTTCTGTGACCAGTTGCCTGCTCCAGTTCCATTGGGGCCGCCATTGGGGCCGGGCGTCACTTCTGGTCACTTACCGGGTCTGCACCATATCGGTGGCACTTCTATCTCAATAGACACAGACCTGTGATTTCGAAGATCCCACTGGATTGGATCCTGCATAAGTACAGACCTGCGCAGACAGGTTCTTCATTCTGATTCTTTCCATCCCACTGGATTGAATGTTCTCCAGCAGAATACTCTTCGCTCAACATCACGCATGCAGTTCTACCTGAAATATCGAATATTTCCACAGTAATTAATCCAGGTTCACTTAATGAGAAAAGAATGGAAGCAGATGAGATGAATGGATTCGGTACTATTTCCAGATCAAGTCACCGGTAACTGCATCAAGTGCATAGAGCGAATCAGTTCCCGAATTCGAGGGATAGTATACAATTCCCTCTACTATCACAGGTGTAGCATGCTCTATCCAATCCCCTGTAACAGGAGCAGTCCAAAGCACTGTGTTGTCAAAAGGAGCAGGGGATTCTGAGAACCCGGTTCTGCAATCATTCCTCCATAAAGAGTTATAAGAATGATAAAGTGGATTCTCCATCTACTTGTATTTCATTGCCATATAACTATACAATTTCACTTGAAGATGAGTCAAGGATAGCAATCAGACAATGGATGAATCAACATGTTTTCTGGCCTGTTCAGCCTGAGGTAAGAAGGACGGACCGGGTACTTGACCCGGCCCGTACTGTCTTTATCGCGGTGAACAGCGATTCTACTCGAAGAGCGACTTCACATTCGCCCATGTATGGCGTTCGATGGGGACTTCTGTGTCGTAATAAGTCCGGAAAGCATAATCGTAACCCGGGAAGGGGCTGTAGCCGGGATTGGCAAACACATTACCGTCTGGATACGGGTTGTTTAAGTCACCGGCGATCCCCAAAGTGCTGTTTCCCGTGAATACCAGGTAGTATGTAGTCGCAGGAGTAATTGTTTCAGCTGTCCAGAAGACATCGACCCACTGACCTGCAGTGCCCGCGGCGCTAGCCTCAGCGAGCATGGTACCGCCTGCGTTGGGCAGAGCATCCCAGAGCTGTATCGTGACATTGTCGGAGGTTCCAACTCCCGTCTGCAGCAGGATACCCGCACCCGCGATATTGTCATTCGTCTGCATGAACGACTGCGCAAGATCTGTCTGGTTGAACGCAGCCATGTAAACTGGCCCGCTTGGCTGATTCTGGTCGATTTCGATGCTGAGCGATATCTGCTGGGCTGTCCCGGTCTGTTCAAACTCAGGTGTGAGGACCGACCAGCCGGGCCAGTTCTCCTCGATGATGGTGGCAGTTGCCGGCAAGGTGAGAACACCTGTATGCGCATGGGCCACCGGTGTCACGAATACCGCAGCAGCAAGGAGCGATGCGGCAACAAGATGAAGAACAGTCTTTGAATTCATATTTATACCCCCCTTTGTGATTAGAAACCTTCATAAATACATCAATAAGAACAAGTTCTAAAATAATATTCGGTTTACCGAATCAACTAATAATACTAATGTACAGGAATAGGCTTTGAAGTGTCAAGAGAGGCTTACAAGGAAAGGCATAGAGCAGCATACTGTTATTGACATGCGTATCTAATGTACATATTGAAGTTATCAGAGTAATTAACTTAGAAGGATTCGAATATGCGCTCAGGAATTATACTTTTTACTGTTTTACTGATAGTACTTAGTGCATATGAAGCTTACGGTAATTCCGCTACACAGAGTAACTGGTCTGGTGGACCCGGTGTCCCCGGACCGGTCACCTCATGGGAATGCGATTTCCATCTCGATACTTTAGTTGTATGGAGCGACAGTGCCGGTTCTCTAACTCTTCTCCCATCACTTGAGCATATCGTTGACGGGGAGTTTCATAGTACCCGTTCAGTTCACTCAGAGGACTTGGATGGTGACGGTGACTTAGACGTGCTCGGTGCTGCTTTTAACGATGATGACATCGCCTGGTGGGAGAACATGGATGGATCAGGCACAATCTGGACAGAGCATAACATTGCCCCGAACTTCGATGGAGCCTACTCCGTTTATTCGCAGGACATAGATGATGATGGTGACATGGACGTACTCGGTGCTGCAATGAACGGTGGCGCCATCACATGGTGGAAAAACGAAGATGGATTGGGGACCATCTGGACAGAACATACCGTTACCTGGAGTTTCTATGGCGCAGCATCCGTCTATGCTGAGGACATAGATGGCGATGGGGATATGGATATTCTCGGTGCCGCTGTACACAGTGACGAGTTCGCATGGTGGGAGAATGCCAACGGCCTGGGTACATCCTGGATCGAGCATAGTATTGAGAAGTACTTAGACAGTCCAAGATCCGTCTACTCAGAAGACATAAACGGCGACGGTTATCTGGATGTTCTCGGTGCTGATGCGATGGCTGATGATATCATATGGTGGGAGAATACTGACGGTTCGGGTACATCCTGGATAAAGCATACTGTTAATGGGGACTTCGATGGTGCATGGTCCGTTTACTCGGAGGACATAAATGGTGACGGCTATATGGATATCCTTGGTGCCGCTGCATACAGTGACGAAATTACATGGTGGGAGAACTCAGATACCGGTCAGGGAATCTACTGGACAGAACATACCGTTGATGGAGACTTCGATGGTGCCTATTCCGTTTACTCGAAGGATATAGATAGCGACGGCGATATGGATATCCTGGGTGCTGCCTATGAGGACGGTAAGATCCTCTGGTGGGAAAATTTGGACGGCTCGGGTACATCCTGGATAGAACATTCTGTTGATGGGGACTTCAATGGCGCATGGTCTGTCTACTCAGCGGACATAAACAATGATGGAAATCAGGATATTCTCGGTGCTTCAGCCGGAGACCATGACATTGCATGGTGGGATCTTACCGCATATTTACCTGAAGGTTCGCTCGAATCGAGTATTCTTGATATACAGGGCGTTAATTATAGCTGGAATGATTTTGACTGGAATGCAACAACACCTGCAAACACATCTCTTTCATTCCAGGTGCGGGCATCCTGGAATTTTATATACATGGGAGTCTGGTCTGATACGCTCACTTCGCCATGCTCACTGGCAGGCATCCTTCAAGACGGTAGAAGGTACGTACAGTACAGAGTCATCCTCAACTCATCAGACCCTGATACAACTCCAGTACTTAATGATGTAACAATTTCCTGGAATCCGGTCGGAGTTGGGGATGAACCGGATTTAACCGAATATGTCCTGTTCGGAACAGAGCCGAATCCTGCATCAGAATTTGTGAAGATTTGCTTCTCGGTTCCGGAAAACGCTCCTGTAGAACTTTCTATCTACGATCTTACCGGGCGTCTTGTAATTATGCCCTCTCATGTGGAGTATGCGCCGGGAGTGCACTATGTGCATTTTACTGAACTCAATCCGGGGATGTACTTCTGCCGAATGAGGGCAGGAAACTTCACCGCTGCACAGCGTTTTGTAGTGATTGAATAGCGGCAGAATCGGGGGGCTTGGGCCCCCTTTTCTTATTCTGTTCCCAGCAGGTTATCCACAGCGGTGGTAAGCATCTCCCCTATTTCAGGGTTCGCTCCCACTTCTACGAAAGCTATTCTCCCCTCCTGATCGATGATGTACATGGTGGGGATTCCAGTTACCTTATATTCGCCTGCAACTTCGTCACCCTCAAGGAGAAGCCCGTAGGTGAATCCGCTTTCGTCCATGAATGAAGCGGGATCACCGCTTTCCCAGATATTAACGCCGTATACATGAACCTGATCGTGTGGATAGCTTTCGAACAATGACTGTATCTTTGGCATTACGGTAACGCAGGGGCCGCACCATGTTGCCCAGAAATCCAATACAACGATACTGCCTCTCATACCCTCGAGGGATACTTCATTCCCGTCACGGTCTGTCAGGGTCCATAGAGGTGCATCGGTACCGATCGTAAGAAATGCGCTGTACAGTCCCACGACGGTACCTTCAGCTGGCTCAATTGCGAATGTGGCTTCGGATATTTCAGGCGAGGTGTCAAGATCGTAGATTTCCAGTATCCTGGACATTTCATTGCCGTCGCGATCGGTCATCATGCGCTCCACACGCCTTGGGATATTATCCTCTATACTGAATGACCATCGGGCTTTCTGCCCGCGGGAATATGTCACCAGGTAGGTTTCACATTCGACTGTGCCGACAGTATCAATACCCTCATACACTACTGACTGCGAAGCTATCTCATCAGCGAAGGGATCATCCATGAAGAACTCGTTCATCACCGCGTATACGCCAGGTCCAAGGAGGTTAGACCCTCCATCTTCCCCGGCACCCTTGTCCAGAGTATTCTCATCTGGGTTGTAAGCGTAAACCGAGTCGGGTCCGGAAACAAGAAAGAGTGTGGTTTCGGCTGCGATACCGTCCAGGGGTGTTGAGTCCTGACCCATTTCAATTCTGAGAAGAGGAGTTTCGAGTTCAGCTGACATGCTGCCTGTAAGGTTTCCCGTCAGTTCAGGCATATCCGAAGAGGGACTCATGTAAATCCTGAATCTGTACGAGCAGCTGCTGAAAGATTCGGAAGCACTGTCAGCACGAATGAATGCGCTGTTTTCCACAGTATCGGTTGTATCCTGCGCGGCCTGCGGCTCTTCTGCGGCTCCGCCGCATGCTCCTGTCATACCTGCGGCAGTGAGCGCAAGAGTTAGAGTGATCACTATTCTTATTTTCATCAGGCACACTCCTTGCAAGCGTTAGATTGAATCCGGATAATTCCAGAACCCTGAGAAATCATCCCTGTAGTTTTCAGGCAGGAACTCACCGGTTTCCGGCAGCTGGTGGTACGTTCCACTGTATTCATTCAATTTTATCTTTTCCAGAAGTTCAAGGAGACGGTCAACATCCTCATGATTGCTGTAACAGCCGAAACTCATCCTGACCATTCCGGGCATTCCGGATTTATCACCGCTCCTGAACTGATCTCTCCATTTGTGTATATCGGGACCTTCCAGATTCAGAAGTTCAACTACGTACGGGTGAGCGCAGAAACATCCGTTGCGCACCCCTACTCCAAATTCGTAACCTGCAATCGCTGCAAGCAGCGCATGATCAACACCCTGCAGATTAAAGGGGATAACACCAACCTTCTCCGAAGCCTTCGAAGGGTCAGTCTCTCCGTACACAGTTATTCCCTCTATGGCTCCAAGCTTTTCAAGTGCGTAGGCGGTCAGTTCCCTTTCGTGCTCCGCTACAATATCCAATCCCTTTTTCATAAGTGCTTCGGCGGAAATTGCCATGGCAATTGCTCCCATTACATTGGGACTTCCGGCCTCATCCCTGTCCGGCATTCCAGCCCAGTAGACCTCATCTGGAGTAACCATGTGAACCGTACCGCCCCCGCAGTAATCGGGAGCACTTTCAAGAAATTCGGACTTCGGACCGATAAGGGCACCGGTACCGTACGGAGCGTACATCTTATGCCCGGCGATTGCAATGAAATCAAGATGACCGGGATCGTCATCCGGTCTCATATCTATTTTTCTGTGCGGTGCAAGCTGGGCGGCATCTATCATGATCCTTGCGCCTACAGCATGAACTTTCTCTGCCAGATGATGTATCGGTTGAATGTATCCGGTAACGTTAGAGGCACCAGTTAATGCAACAAGAGCTATCCTGCCTTTGTATTCCTCTAAAAGTGAATCGAAGTGCTCCTCATCGAAACGTCCGTCCGCTGTTGTCCGAACATGGAGAGTTCTGTAGTTGAATCTCCAGGGGAGATCATTAGAATGATGTTCCATTCGGGTAGTAATAACAACGTCATCTTTTTGGGCTTCAAGCCTGTGAGCAAGCTTGTTGATGGCTTCTGTGGCGTTTTTGACGAAAATAACCGTATTTGTGCTCAGGTCGGCCCCTACAAATTCGGCTATTACATTATGAGCTCTGTCGTACGCTTCGGTGCACAATCTCGATTTGAAACCGGTTCCCCTGTGTACGCTGGAATAATACGGTGCCAGGGCATTGATCCCGTCTACCACATTTTTCAGGGGTGGCGTACTGGCAGCGTTATCCAGATTGACGTAACGTACCATGGTTCCATCCAGCAGGGGCACTTTTCTATTAATTCCGTAGATGCAATCACGCATAATTTCACCATTTTCTGCAATAGAATAAGTCAAACAATCAGGAAATTATAATTCTTCGTGCAACAAGATAGAAGTGGACAATTCGGGCACATCTATTCCGTTACATCAATACGATAAAGCATCATGTCGTCGTTGTTGCTTACCCAGAGGTGTCCTTCATCATCAATTGTCAAACCTGTAGCGGATGAAATAATGTTGCTGCTTATCTCTTTTACGGTACCTCCGGATGAATCACAGCAGCGAACTGGAACACGGGAGTCGTCAGAGGCTACCCAGATAAGTCCCATGGAATCACGGGCTATATCCCGGGTCTGACTGTTTCTTCCAAATGTAGTGCTGTTCATCCTGTCGGATATGCCGGGAATTGAATATCGATAGGTTCTGTTCTGAGATCTTGAAGAGACATAGAGGTAATCTACATGTGCTGCAAGTCCCGTCACCGACGAGACGGGGTTACCTCAACCCCCGCACATTCTTACCGAACCTGTGAATTCACCTCCAATGGAATAGTAGTATATGTACCCATTGTTTGAATTATCCCAAAGCCCCAGATAGATTTGATTGTACTCTTCGCTGAATGCAAGCCCGGTCGCAGAGAACGATGAAGGAGTACCGCATTTGAAGGAATCTATGATTTCTCCTGTACTTGCACTTATCCGGAAGATGGTATCACTTTGCGCGTCAACCGCCCATAGATCTCCAGCTCCCCATGCCAGTCCGGTAACGTTTTCACCTGGGGATTCGATGGTTTCCAGAACTGTGACTGCAGGGTCGGCGGAGTTTTCCGAGTTCGAGCTGTTCAGACAGGCTGAGGAAATGAGAACGGCAGTAAGAAGCATAATTCCTAGTATTTTCATAGCTTTCTCCGATATTACAGTTATTTCTATCTGGTTGTTCTTGAACAGAGCATTTCCAAAGGAAATATTGAAATCAGTGAGGTATAATGTATATTAGTTGCTGCTTACTGTAAATGCCGCTCATTTCTCTAAGCCCCGAACACATTCGTCGTTGTTGAATTCATAAACTATCTGTCTGAATACCAACAGACTGGATTGGACAAGCATGCCTGAAGAGTTAAAAAACAGAAACGAAATTCCTGTTGAAACACGATGGAGTGTAGAAGTTCTCTACGCTGCAGATGATGACTGGGAAAAGGACTTCATCGGGACTGCAGACTTCATGGATAGTATTAAGAAATGGACCGGCAGACTCAGCGAAGGCCCTGCGACGCTTAATGCTGCGATCGAAGAGCTGCTCTCACAGCACAGATATCTTGAAAAACTATTCACTTATGCCAGTTTGAAAGGTGACGAGGACCTTGGAAACTCGCTGTACAGCGGTATGCTTTCCAGAATCAAAAGCAGATTCGTTGAGTGCAGCGCTGCTCAGTCTTTCTTCACACCTGAGCTTCTTACAATACCTGAAGATACCATCAGTTCATGGCTGGGAACATCAGAACTTGAACCTTACAGAATATGGCTTCAGGATATTCTCAGATACCGTTCGCACACTCTTTCGAGCAAGGAGGAGGTCCTTCTTGCAAACACAAGTGAGATAATAAGCGGATTCAGCTCAGCCTTCGGAAAACTCAACAACGTTGACATACCGGCAAGGTTACCGGAGATAGAAGATGAGAACGGGAACAGTGTCAAGCTTACAAGCGGCAAATTCGGTGCTTTCCTGCAGAAAAAGGACAGAAGGGTAAGAAGAGACGCCTACCTGGGTTTCTACGGTGAAGTTAAGGGTAATGTGGCAACAAAAGCGGCTCTTCTGGAGGGGCAGATCAAATCGCATATCTTCAGGGCCAGGGCAAGGAAACATGATTCCTCCCTTGAAGCCTCCCTTTTCAACGATATCGTCAGTGTTTCCGTATACGATTCTCTGATAAAATCTGTTCATGATAACCTTCCGGTGCTTCACAGGTACTTCAAGTTCCGCAAGATTGCTCTGGGTATTGATTCAGCACACATGTACGATACAAGCGTTCCTGTTGTTCCCGAGTCCAAGGCGGATTACACATGGGACGAAGCTGTGAACCTGACCCTCGAAGCCGTAGCTCCTCTGGGTAGTGAGTATGTTGATACCCTGGCTCAGGGTTTTGAGAATCGATGGGTGGATGTATACGAGAATAAAGGTAAAAGGTCCGGTGCCTACTCAAGCGGCTGTTACGATTCCTACCCGTACATACTGCATAATTTCAACGGTACGCTCCGGAGCGTTTTCACACTTGCTCACGAAGCCGGACACTCCATGCACAGCCTTCTCTCTAGAACATCACAGCCCTATCACATGTCAGAATACAAGATCATCGTAGCCGAAGTCGCATCGACAACGAATGAGATGCTGCTGATCGACCTGCTGCTCAAGAGAATGGATGACAAACAGGAAAAAGCCTACCTGCTTGATCACCTTCTCGGTTCATTCAAATCCACCCTTGTAAGACAGACCATGTTCGCGGAATTCGAGAAACTGATCCACGAGCATGTAGAATCGGGCAATCCGCTTACACCGGACTACCTTAACAGTTCATACTACGCTCTTACAAAGCTCTATCTGGGAGATAGCTTCGCCTGGGATGATGAAGATGATTATATCGCTGCTGAATGGTCCAGAATACCCCACTTCTACTACAATTTCTACGTTTACAAATACGCGACAGGTCTTTCCTCGGCTATTGATATATCCTCCAGGATCCTTTCCGGTGAACCCGGCGCGATTGACAGTTTCATCACATTCCTCAAAAGCGGAGCATCAAAGCCGCCTCTTGAACTTCTCAAAGGGGCCGGTGTGGATCTAACGACTCCGGATCCTGTAAATTCAGCCCTTAAGAAAATGGAGAACACACTTGAGGAGCTTGAAAGGGTACTTCAGTAGAGGAATAGTTCCAGCGCGGCTTCGAGCTCTTCCGTATTGACCCATGTATCGAAGCAGGGACCGTTGCGCCACTCGTTAAGCACGCCGACAGTTGTTATGGGATGCACATCCAGAATCCCAAGTGAAAGGTCAACCGGGCAGGCTACCGCGATAATCAGCTCCGGGGAGGTTTTCTCCACTATCCTTCTGGCGGATGTTCCGCCGGAAGCTATCGCAAAATGAGTGCCGAACCTGTCTCGTGCGTCAAGCAGACTCCCAATGGGGCATTTGCCGCATCTTTCGCATGAATCAGGATTGAATGTAAGTCTGATCGGGCATTCGTGATTCTGAAGGCAATGAGGTACGAGGATAAGGGCTTTTTCGGAACTGAATTTTCTCCCAGCCAGTGAAAGCGCTTTCCGGTTGTTCATGGCCACTACCATTTTCTCAGGTGTGTGCCTTGCGAAAGCATGAACAGACTGCAATGCCTTCAGAGTCCAGAATGAAAGCCTCAGTGGTATCGGGTTGTTCGTTATCCCCATTTCGTACAGTATTCCGCAAATCTGGAGCAGAAGGATGGTAAGCAGCCCCCCTGCTGATGAGATTACAAATCCGGCACCTGCGACCATAAGCAGAAGCATTGCTATCAATGCGGGAGCAATGGAAAACAGCAGAAGCCCCGTATGGAACAGCAATCCGGCTTTTCTAGTGATTTTCAAGCTTATCACCGGTTTTCATCCGTGCGCCCCTGAGAAATTCAGCCGCGCTCATGACGCTTTTGGAAGCCGGCTGGATTTCCAGTATCTCCAGTGACTCCTCTCCCCCGCACCCGACATGAAGGAGACCTTCCCTGAGAACTATCTCGCCCGGACCCGCATCGCAATCAGACAATCGCGCACTGGAAATTTTCAGGAGTTTTCCGCAGTGCATTGTTCTTGCCCCGGGGGATGGCTGAAAAGCTCTTACTTTCCGCTCGAGGTACCGGGCGGACATGTTCCAGTCCAGCCAGGTCTCATCTGTTTTAATCTTATCGGCGTATAGCGCGTCCTCCGGCTGTTCTTCTGGGATCAGTATTCCGGTTGAATAGCCTTCAATGACATCGATAAGCTTGTCTGCAGCCTTTATCGATAATCTTTCCTCCAGTGAACCGGTGGTATCCAAAGGGAGTATCCTCTCGTGATAAACGGCAATAACAGGTCCTGTATCCCACCCGCTGTCCGTAATCATGAATGAGACCCCAGTCTCATCCATTCCATCGAGTATTGCCCTGGTTATCGGGGCTGCACCTCTGTACCGGGGCAGCAGGGACGGATGGACATTGACCACACCAAGCTTCGAAGCATCCAGAAGTTTCTCAGGAAGCCAGGCACCGTATGCTGCAGATACGATCAGCTCCGGTTCCATCGATCTGAGAGTGTTAACGAATTCTTCAGTCAGCTTTTCCGGTTGATAAAGCTCAAGGAGATTCTTCTGCGAATACTCCGCTACCGGAGGCTGGCGCATTTTTTTACCCCGGCCTGCGGGTTTCGGCGGTCTTGAAACAACACAGATGACAGTATGCTCAGATCCGAGAAGAGTTTCCAGGGCCGGCAGAGCGAAGTCTGAAGTGCCCAGAAAGATGATTCTCATCAGAGAATCCTGCTGTGGGGACCGTATTCCCTCTTTATCTCTGATAATTGTTTCTTTACAAGTCGTTTTCTCAAAGGGCTGAGACGGTCTACAAAGAGAATCCCATTCAGGTGGTCGTTCTCGTGCTGAACCGCCCGTGCGGAATAATCATCGAGGTTCAGAGTGAACCGCTCGCCTGCCAGATCGTAAGCTGAAACGGAAACATTGAGGGGTCTCCTGACATACTCGAATATGCCGGGGATGCTCAGGCACCCTTCCTCATCCTTATCCAGAGGTCCTGATGTGGTAACTTCCGGATTGATGAAAATAGAATGACCGCTCAGATTGAGCTCATCTGAATTAAGCACAAACAGCCTGACATTCTCCCCTGCCTGCGGAGCTGCGAGTCCAAGTCCCTTTTCATATTTGAGTATCTCAAGCATATCTGAAAGAAGGGAATGAAGTAACTCCAGCTCCGATGGGATATCAATCGCTCTTGAACTATTTCGCAATACCTTTGAACCGTAATACTGTAGTTTTCTTGGTGACATGGGCAACCTTCACATCCCGGTAAAACTCTCTCTGGCTATTTGCAGGTACCGCACTGATCCTTGCTCGGACCTTCCATCTGCAGGGAATTCCTGTCTACATCGATCTTGACTCCGTCTGCAATTTTCACCGTAACCACATCATCGCTCTTGATGTTCGTGATTATGCCGTGTATTCCACCACTTGTAATAACTTTGTCATCCCGCTGGAGGGCGCTCCGCATTTCCTTCAGCATCTTGGACTGCTTCTGCTGAGGGCGGATCATCAGGAAGTAGAATATCGCTATGATGGCTATCATCGGGAGGAAACTCATGATCCCTCCACCGCCCATGCATGTCTGAGATGACGCTTCCTCTGCAGGAGCATCTGCACTCTGTGCGAACACAACACCGGTCATAATTATCATGACTATCAACATTTTCTTCATTTTATCTCCCTGTCAGGATCGAGGTTTTGGAATACCGGACTTCATACCAATCCAGCTTCCTGCAGCACCGGAGGAAGCCCCCAGGATCAGAACCAGCATTATCCATCTTCCGGGTAGGAAATCATGGGGCAGGCTGGACGAAAGCATCCAGGATACTGCCAGAGTCAACAAAAGGCTGCCTGCGGCCCCGGCCACACCAGTAAGCAGCCCCTCACCTAAGAATGGTACTTTTACGAACCATCCGGGTGCCCCTACTATACTCATTATCTGTACTGTCAGTGCCCTTCTAGCAACGGCAAGCCTGACGGTATTAGCAACTACAAGTGAAAGACTCACTGCGAGAACAAGTCCGGCGAGTATAACCAGTTTTTCAAGAATATCAACCGCCCTGGTCAAACCGGGCAGATACTCCTTACCGTAGACTATGTCCTCTACTCCGTCCATCCCGGATACGGTTCTGGCCAGAGCACCGACCTTCTCGGAAGTTCTGTAATCCGGATGGAGTGATATCTGTATTGAAGGCGGAAGATGAAACTGGGGTCCCAGAAGAGTAAGAAGATCAGCCTGTTCGGGCAGATCTGCTCTGAAGACGGCTTCAGCCTCCTCAGGTGATACGTAATAGACCGATCTTACCCCTTCCATACCGGAAACGATATCCGCAAGAATGACCGCTTGAACTTCGGTGATGTTATCACTCAGGAAAACTTCAATGCCTACATTCTCCTGCTCATCCTTCAGAGCTGTTCCAAGATTCCATGATATGATAAGAAAAATATCGAATACCATGAAAGAGAGACTGACCATCAGGAGAGTTATCAGGAAAGAACCCAGTTTTCTTCTGATATTCAGCAGGCCTTCGTGAATCGCATTTCTGATAAGATGGATCATAGCTGTTTGTATCCATCCCAGACACCGGGATTCACCAGACGTCCCCTCTCCAGATAGAGGAATCTTGCGGTTCCAGCCGGAACCTGCCTTGGATCATGTGTAGCAAGAATAACTGCCGTTCCCGATCTGTTTATCTCGATAAGAAGATCTATGACCATCCGTGAGACTTCAGGATCAAGGTTTCCAGTCGGTTCATCGGCGAGGAGTATGACAGGATGCGCAACCATGGCTCTTGCAATTGCCACCCTCTGCTGTTCTCCTCCGGAAAGCTCGTGAGGGAAGGAACCCCTTCGATGGTTGAGTTCCATCTCCGCGAGAAGTGCGAATACCCTTCTTCTTATTGCCTTTGGAGAAGTACCGGCAACCTGCAGGGGCAGGGCAACGTTATCGAATACAGTTCTTTCGGGAAGCAGGCGGAAATCCTGAAATACAATGCCGAGTTTGCGTCTGAGAAACGGCAGATCGGATTTTCTTATCCTGTCCGACCTGTAACCGGCAACCTCAACCGTACCTGTACTGGGCAGGTCTCCCATCCAGATATGCCTGAAGAGGGTAGTTTTGCCCGCGCCGCTCGGTCCCGATACAACAAGAAATTCCCCGGGCTGAACCTGAAGATTTATGCTCTCGAGGGCAGGCCAGTTGTTGTAAAATCTGCTTACATTCCCGAAGGTGATCATCATTACACCTCCATGCCGACTATTCTGCAGTAGTCCTGTCGATCCTTTCTGGAAACCTGCTTTCGGGTCGGGATATCAAGCACTTCAACTGAAAGCCCCGAACCATCCGGTTTAACGATGTTAAGCAGATCTCCATTCTGAACTGAAAGAGATGACTTCACTGCTTTGTCATCAATGGATACAAAGCCGCCCTTGCAGGCTTTACCGGCAACTGAGCGGGTTCTAAAAATGCCCATCAGTTTAAGGTATACATCAATTCGCACTTGTACCATCGTTTTCCAGGAAGTAGATCACCGGTTTTGCTTCACGCAAAGAATCAACCACGAAATTGTATGTATCCTGGTAGATAACCTGCTGTACAAGCCCGTCAAGCTCTGCCTGAGTATAGGAATTCCAGTCTATTTCTTCAGAAGCTTCATAGAGCCTGACAATGGCAACCGCTCCTGAGTTCTCCAGTATAAAAGGTTCGGAACAGGAGCCGATCTCAAGTCCCTCAGCCGCTGCAGCTACTTCATATACCCACAGTTTTAAGGGAATCATCCCCATATCACCGCCACTTTCCGAACTTGACATGTGCCGGCTGTAAATTCTGGCAGCATCTTCAAATGATAACAGTGAATTGCGTATATCATGGAGTATACTCTCTGCTTCGGCTACTGTACTTTCAATATCATCCTGATCTATGGGAACACCCATGAGTATATGGCTCGCTTCAATAGTACCGTCTTCGTTCCTCCCGTCCATCCTGATCAAATGCAAGCCGAAGGGAGTCGCAACCGGTTCGCTGATCTCGCCTGTTTCAAGGGCAAACGCGGCAGCTTCGAAGGCATAGGTCATCTCCTCCGGACCGAATGTTCCGAGGTACCCCCCGTTCCTTCCAGAACCGTCATCCGAATACTCCATCGCAAGCTCTTCGAAAGACTCACCTGATAATATTCTCTCCCTTAACTGATGCATTGTACCAGATGCTTCATCAAAATCAGGACCGGAAGGAAGAACCGGAAGGTATATCCATCCGATGTGTCGCGGCATAATGATCTCTTCAACGAGTTCAGGGTTTGCGAGCAGATATGTCTGGGGATCCAGAGGCATATCCTGCATGGCGGCATGAACTTTCCTGTAAATAAATATCTGTGCCGCCTGGTTATCACCCAGTACTTCAGAGATATATTCAATATCAGCTTCATATCCCGGCGGGCTGAGCTCAAGCTGTTCCTCTACAAGAACCAGAATCTCTTCATCGGTTGGGTAGAATCCTGCACCGATCGCAGCATTCACGAGCAGGCGTGTATCAATAAGTTCCTCAAGCGCATCATGATAGTCGATAGTTTCCGCATCTACTTCGTAGCTGCCGTCCGGATCCAGACCCATCTGAATAAGAACCTGCTCAACCTCCGAATGCAGGATGGGACTGTTGTCAACAACGGCCACTACCTTCTCCAGAGGAACGAACACTGTAAGAAGGATCGAAACAAGCAGTGCTGTCATTCTGCCTCTCTTCCGTCTGTACTGTCAATTTCACCAGTATGTTGTCCGGTGCTGTTAATAAGCATGGGATCAAAATAGACTTCCCTGCTCGATACTGCGATCTCAAGAATGCTGTCCCGAGCAGCAACCATTCTCTCTCTGTAGATATCATCGGCAAGACTTCTTACAACCCGGGAAGTATCTTCAAGGGGTCTGATATCATCCACAAGAAATATGTGCCACCCGTAAACAGTGTCCGTGACGTCCCCGAGGCCTTCAATAACCACGTACCCTCTCGGTACTCCATACATAATGAGTTCACCGGCTGTCATGAATCCCAGGTCACCTCCGATACCTGCTTTCTGCCCAAGTGAGAGCCTTTCCGCCGTTATCTGGAAATTCTCACCGGCTGACAGTCTTTGATGGATGGAATCAGCAGTTGCTTCATTGGAAACCAATATCTGGTAGTAGTGACGCTCGACCATATAGGCAAGGCTGTCTGACCTCATGTATTGGAATACTTCCGAGCTGTCCGGAAAGGGGATCCCTCTGTATACACTCGCAAGCAGTTCATCCCTGAGGTAAATCTGCCTCACTCTGTCCTGCAGAAGTCGGCTCTTTCTTGTATTCTCAAGGCCCCGTTCCGCAGCTAATGCAGCCAGCAGTTCATCCTGGACCCATTCTTCAAGGAGCAGAGGATCGATCCCGATAATTGCAATATCTTCATGGTAGATCACAGAGCTGTCCACCCTTGCGGCAACAGAACGATCATCGTGTCTGCTGCCGATCTCAAGAAGCTCAACTGAGCTGACCGAAGCTATCCTTCTGTTAATGACAATTACAACAGCAACTGTTACCGAAACAGAAATAGCAGAAAGTATCCAGACTGCCCATATGAGGTGCTTCTTCGACTTAAAGATGCTCTAATAACCTTTCAGGATAAAGCACAATGGTGTGATTCAGCTCGAGGATATCGAGTTCCGCCATTATGGCCTCCTCCTGCATCATCTGTGTAAGCTCTATGGTAACAACCTGCTGAATTTCTTCAAGCGCGGGTTCGGGGGAGAGAAGCTGAGTTTCGATAACTTTGATGATATGGAAACCAGCGCCGGTTTCAACCACATTGCTGACTTCCCCATCTTCGAGCCTGAAAGCTGCTTCATCAAAAGCCATGTAACCCGACTGCCCGCGGGTTATCCAGCCAAGGTCTCCGCCATTCTCAGCGCTGGGGCCGATGGAGTATTCCAGCGCGAGAGCCGCAAAATCCGAACCTGCACGAATTCTTGCCAGAAGCGAATTCGCAAGATTCTCGTCCTGTACGATAATATGTTTTACATGGGCACTTTTTCTATATGTGCCCAGCCATACATTTGCGTAGTTCTCAATCTCAAGCCGCGAAGGCTGCATCCCCTCGACGATATTCATCATGAAAGCTTCAAGAAGTATCTGCCTTCTCGCCTGCTCTAGCATATCTTTAACTACAGGATCGGAATCCAGACCGCTGCTTTCTGCTGCACGAACCATCACTTCTTCTCTGACCCAGGACTCCAGGACCTCTATTGCGCTGGCCTCAGAGGATATGCCAAGGTACTGAACGTTCTCCTGACCGCCGATCATGCTCAGAACATCATCCCATGTTAACGTAACATCATCAACGCTGGCGATAACATCAGCAGAAGCTGCAGCTGGTATCAACAGAATTAACGCAAAGTATGCTATGAATTTCATTTTCTCCTCCAGGTTTCTAAAGTAGTTACAATTTGTAAAGTATCCATCGATTCAGGCTGGAATACCATGCGTCAGTATTCTTCAAAGCTGAACCGTCAATCTCTATACTGCTGCTGCCACAGAGTTCCAGAAGACAGCTTTTCCCGCTTCAGGCAGACGTAAGCACTAAAGGGCTGCCGCAGCAACATGGAAATATAAGTGATGCCGGACAAACTGAGCCACTTTTCCGGAGCAGGGATCTGATGCCCGTCATTCCCCACTCAGGTATCGAAGGAGGCTGAGAGTCCTTATCACCTTTTCACTGTCTTTCAAACCCTTAAGGTCGATGTTCACAACAATTCGTCCTGTTTTCTCCACAGATACGGAAACCTTAAAGTTGTCCGGTGCAGATCTGGATGCTTCCATGCCGGGACTGAAGACCACTCGTGCGGCTCTGCCGCCCAGGACAACCTCTTCAATACCCGCCTTTCGGGCCAGATAACCTATCCTTGCCCTCTGCGCACAATTAAGTACAGATTCCTCCGGTTCACCGAACCTGTCTGAAAGGTAATCTATCCATTCATCGATATGCTTCTCAGAGGAGGCTCTCCAGACATTGCGGTAGATCCTGACCCTCTCCGTCACATCAGGCACATACGATGGCGGAATGAATGAATCACCGGGAATTTCAACTCTGACATCCGTATCCGGTCCGGTATCCACTCCCTCCAGACGCCTGGCTTCCTGCCTGATAAGATCTTCGAAGAGCGCATACCCTATTGAGATCATCTGGCCATGCTGAGATGCTCCGAGAAGCTCACCGGCGCCCCTTATCTCCAGGTCCCGCATGGCTATGTTCCACCCCGATCCGAGTTCGGTGAATCTGCGTATCGCGTCGATACGATTACCGGCTTCAGGCTTCAGCTTACTCATCTGCGGCACTATCAGGTAACAGTAAGCCTGATGATGGCTCCTTCCAACTCTTCCTCTGAGCTGATACAGGTCAGCAAGGCCGAACATGTGGGCATTATCTATGATGATGGTGTTGACTCTGGGAAGATCCAGTCCGGATTCTATTATCGATGTGCAGAGCAGGATATCGTACTGACCCTCCATAAAGGAATGCATCACATTCTCCAGCTTCCTCGGATTCATCTGACCGTGCCCTACAGCGATCCTCACTTCAGGCAGCAGGGAATGAAGCTTCTCGCGTACGCTCTCTATGGACTGTATCCTGTTATGCACGAAGAAAACCTGACCATCCCTCTCGAGCTCCCTCAGAACAGCTTTAGCGATTATTCTAGAATTAAAATTCAGAAGCTCCGTATGAACAGGGTACCTGTCTCTAGGAGGGGTTGCGATTATTGAGATATCCCGAAAGCCCGATAAGGCCATATGGAGAGATCTGGGAATAGGTGTTGCCGACATGGCAAGAGTATCAACACCTTTCATCAACTCCCTGAGATACTCCTTCTGTTTTACTCCGAATCGGTGCTCTTCATCAATCACCAGCAGACCGAGCCTGTGAAATCTGATATCTTTCTGCAGAAGCCGGTGTGTTCCTATGACAATATCAACATCGCCTACAGCCAGTTCCTCAATGGTCTTTCTCTGTTCCTGCTTTGTTCGAAACCTGCTGAGCATCTTCACTTTCACCGGGAATTCTGCAAGCCTGTCTCTGAATGTGAAGTAATGCTGTTCAGCAAGGACCGTAGTGGGAACGAGCACTGCAGCCTGTAAACCGGAATCAACCGCCCGGAAAACCGCCCTCATAGCCACTTCCGTCTTACCATATCCCACATCACCGCAAACCAGCCTGTCCATTGGAGTATCCCTCAGAAAATCCTGCATTACCTTCTGTATCGTCTTCATCTGGTCCGGTGTTTCTTCGTATGGGAAGCTGTTCTCAAGAGCGGCCACATGATGTCCTGGAAGTCCGAGAGGTATTCTTTTCATGGCTTTTCTGTCCGCATACAGCGCGGCAAGCCTCCCTGCAATCGCCTTCGCTTTTCTTCTTGCGCTTGATACCCGCTTGCTCCAGGATATGCTGCCGATTTTATCGAGCCTGGGCTGTACCTTTTCAGGAGCCATGAATTTCTGTACGGAGCTTATTTCGTCGATTGGTACCAGAAGCCTGTCACCATCTCTGTATTCTATTGCCAGGCAATCCAGTACCACTCCAGACGTTTCCACCTGTTCCAGACCTGTAAATCGACCGATCCCGTAGCGTTTATGGACTATCAGATCTCCAGGAGATACCTCCCCGGCATTCTCCAGCCCGGAGCCGCTTCTGTATTTCCTGATCCGTTCCGGTCTTCTCCTTCCTGACAGCAGCTTTCTCTCAGCCAGTACGACAAGTCCAAGGTCAGGCAGCCGGAAACCCTCCGAAATGGAAAGCACACTCGTATCGATACTGATCTCGTCCGGTATCAGCTCCAGGAATGTCTCCTCCTCGGAAGGGGAATCACATAGAACTGCCGTCCTGAAACCCTTTTTGTTCCACTCCCCAAACTGCCTTATCATTTCTCCTCGATGATCCTGGAAACTGACCTGTGGAACGGTTCTGTAAAAAACATCAACATTGCTCTTCGGGAATGGATCGAATCTGACTATCCTCCTGCAGGAGTCGAGCTTGCTGCGGATGTCTTCCTTCGAGAAGAACTGCCTGCTGAAACAAAATGGGATGTCCCCGGGTGTGTAGTTGTTCATATTGAAGCTCAGAGCATCTTCTATATGCGCCATTATTGAATCAGGATCGGACATTATGAGTGTTCCATCATCGGGTATGTAATCCAGTATGCTGCAGCAGTCTTCAAGAAACACCGGCAGATAGTGTTCGATTCCAGGGAAATCGTTGGCGCTCCAGAGCTTCTCACTCAGAGGATGATCTTCGGGAACCGCTTCAATAGCCCTGTTCCAGTGATCCGGTGAGAGCATAACCTCTCTTGCAGGCAGAAGCTGACATTCCTGCAGGTTCCTTATGCTTCTCTGGGATCTCTGGTCGAATGAGCGCAGCGATTCGATCTCATCACCAAAGAATTCCAGCCTTACCGGGTTATCCATTCCGTACGTTCCTATATCTATTATACCGCCTCGCCGCGCCCATCTTGCCTGTTCCCAGACGCTGCCCTCCTTCAGATACCCGGCAGCTAAAAGCCAGTCCTCAAGCTCTCTTATTGATAACCTCATACCTCTGTAAAGACGGAAGCAGGAGAAATTATCCTTCGTTGGTATTTTTTTGATCAGAGCGGAAGCCGGCATCACCACAAGGCTTCTTCTTTTTGCCGCAAAGAGTTCAGCCATGCATTCCACGCGGTCGGATATTACACCTGGATGAGCTGCCTCACCCTCGAATGGAAGGGTCTCGTATGCTGGAAAATAGAGGACATTGTCATCAAGAATACCGTTCAAATCGTCCCTTACACTCTCCGCGTCAGCGACAGAGGGTGTAACCAGAATGGTAGGGCCTGCAAGCCTGTGGGCCGCTGCCGCCGCAAATGAAATGGCTGCTCCCCCGAGACCTCCTACAGTAGTCAGTTTTTCAGATGCCAGGCTGGAGAGCATTCCTGCGAACACAGAATCCCAGAAGAACTCGTTAAGAACCCAGTTCCTTAGCGTTTGGGGGTTTCGATCTTCTTCTATCATTCCGTTGATGTATCGTTCGGATCTGAACTCTCAGGCGGGGATACAGGTATATCCATGCCAGCCATTAAAGACCAGGTACTCTCCAGAACCGGAAGCTGAAGCTTGAAGAAATCAAGATCGTTCTCAAGGAGAGGGTTGGCCGGCGGAAGTATTTCACTGGCGGGGTTGACGTAGGAACCGTTCTTTTTCATCTCGAAATGAACATGAGGTCCTGTTGAAAGACCTGTGCTTCCGACATACCCTATAACATCGCCCTGCCTTACATAGGAGCCGATCTCCTGATGCGCAGCGTAGCCGTTCATGTGTCCGTATCCAGTTTCGTAACCGTTGGCATGCCTTATACGCACCATGTTCCCGTAACCCCCTGTAAAGGCTCTGACAGTTATTACCCCATCTCCGACAGCATATATCTCTGTACCCATGGGAGCTGCATAATCTATACCTCTGTGGGCTCTCGTGTATCCGAGCACAGGGTGCATCCGGGAATCGGAATAGGGAGAGCTTATTCTGCCGAATGGAACCGGCATTTTAAGGAACATCGTCCTCAGTGATGCACCGTCACGGTGATAGTGATCGAGTATTATGACGCTTCCATCGGGAGCCAGAGAATCAGGCTGGTGAAAGAATGGAATGGCTTCGGTCATACCTCCGAGGGCGAAATCATATTTGGCAGCGATTATCCTGCGGAATGTGGTCTCGGATGAAGCGGGATACCGATTCTCCTCCAGCAGCACCCATACACTGTCACCCGGCTGCACATCGTAATAAAAATCGATATCGTAAATGAAGAGCCTGTTGGCAAGCTCATTCTCGAACCCCTTGATATAGGCTACTTCCCTTACCGAATCACGTCTGGTTGCAATCTGCCCGGACGGGGTAAGGTCCGGAGGAACGGCACCGCTGGCGATGCTTTCCCACACGGAACTGCTTACAACAAGAGTAACAGCCCGGAGTCTTCTGTACTGCTCTTCAGGAACCCAGTACCAATCTACAGGTTCGGAAGTTCCATCGAATTCAATGCAGTAGTATCCCCTGCCGTTCCTGGGTCTTGCTCTGACTTCCGCCAGAACATCCCTCTCATAGAGAGCTTCAAGGGTATCACCCAGATGAACCGAAGTCCATCCGAGGCTGTCTATGAAAATATCACAGCAGCTGAGATATCTGTTTCCTTCAATGCCGGTTGAGTAAAGCAGCGCGCCAAGTGTCCCGCCCGGCTCAACACAGGCAGTTCTTACATCTATTGTATCTGCCAGAATTGAATTAAGGGAATCAGTCAGGCATTCAAGTTTGTAAAGGTGATCGGTGATCGACCATACACCTCCGGTTTCCGAAGAATGAGGTTTTCTGAAGAGAAATGTGGCTCCCATTGCCAGCAGGAATATCGATATCAGCAGTAATCTTGATCGCATTGGTATTTGTCCCTGCTATTGCCTTTTAAAGACTCTTGATACCCATGATTTCAGTCGGGTCATGGGTTTGTTCGCTGTTTTTGTCTGCAGATGCTCTGAAGAGCGCAGAGATTCCATCATCCGTTCAATATCCACATTCTCCTTAACCGTTTTGACGATCTCGGAAATCTTGACCGACTCACCGGGTTCGATCTTGAATATTCGCCTGTTCAGAATTGAAACGGAATCCCCTGCAGTTTTCAATGACCTGTAAAGTGGAATATCCAATTTATTACATGCATCTGCTATATAGGTTTCATTTTCGTTCTGTTTTCCGCATAGAACTATCGCCCCTGGACCTTTGGAAAGGTTACCGGAAAGCCTTCTGGCTATTATGGAGTCTATTACTTCGTGTCTTCTTGAACTGAGGAGAAGGGCACTTTCGGGGCTGTTGGAAATATCTGCAATGATTTCTGCGGCATTTCCAAATCCCGCGATGAAACCCTCAACTGGAACATCTTTGTTCTTCTTCCATGATATCAGAGTTTCAACCCCGAGCTCACGTCCCAGCATTCCTATCGATGGTTTTGCAAATGATTTCACGTATGGGATGTACCCGAAAACAGGCACTCCTCTTTCAGCGAACCATGGATCAAGATACTTCCTGACCTTCTCCATTTTGCTTTCAAGCACTTTGTTTATCACCACTCCGAGCAGAGGTATATCTCTGTCATGGAAAAGACTGCTGCAGAGGGTGAATCTGTCAATCGTTTTTCCGATACCCGCATTGAGTACAAGCAGAACGGGAATATTCATCAGGCTTGCAACACTGGCATTGCAGAGGTTAAAGACAGAACCAACACCGGGATGCCCTGTTCCCTCAACTACAACCACATCCGATGTGGATCTTAAATACCGGTAAGCGTTCAGTATCTTCTTCTCTATGTCAGATGGATGCCCGTCAGAAAGGAAGGTTTCCGATAGCCCTGATGACATGGTGAACGGCGCTGTATACTCCGGCGGAATATCAAGACCGAGCGAAGTATTTACAAGAAAAGTATCCTCACCCACCGATTCACCATCGATCAGAGTGGTCTTCTGCCCCATGGGTTTCATGAAGGATGCACCGTTTTCCAGATGTTCTTCAAGCCATGAGATTAGCCCGAGGCTGAACGTGGTTTTTCCCGCGTTCATATCACTTCCAGCTATGTAAATTCCGTTGTTATCCATTTTGTCCCTGAATCATGTTCTTAATTTCTATTTTCCTTTGTAAAGCCTGTCGCCGAAATCGCCGAGTCCCGGAAGTATGAACCAGTTCTCGTCAAGTTCCCTGTCTACGGATACTGTTATGAATGTTAAGTTATCGTAATCTCTCAGTCTGTATATCCCTTCAGGCGACGCGACAATACTTACCATTGTGATGCTCTCCGCCCCTTTTGCAAGAACATAGTCGATTACGCTTCTGGCTGTTCCAGCGGTTGCAAGCATAGGGTCGAGGATAATGAGATCCCTTCCCTGGATATTCGCAATGGAATCGTAGAGCCAGTCCGCCTTCCCCGTCTTCTCATCCCTTTTCATCGCGATGAATGCCACGGGAGATTCGGGGAGCAGTTCCATAAATGGCGCTAGAAGCCCGAGTCCAGCTCTCATAACCGGAAGAAGCATAGGGTACTCTGCGCACTCCTCGCCGAGAGTATTCTCCATGGGGGTCTCAACGGTCAGAGGCAGCGTCCCGAGGTTTCTTGTTGCTTCCACCGCGAGCATGAAACCAAGCCTGTATGCAATTTTTCTGAATTCATCCGGCGGAGTGCTGCGTTCTCTGAGCTTTGTCAGAAGACTTCTTGCGACCGGATGCTCAAATTCAATGGTTTCCATATTTCTCTCCAGTATTATGTTCTGTGTTACGAACAGTCGAAAACATAAACACCCCGGCACTGTTTTGCCAGTCAGCTGAAGGGAGCCGACCTTGGAATTATTGAGAAAACTCAGCGAAAGAGGACTTATCTATCAGATGACAGCCGAGCAGAAGCTTGCAGAGCTTCTTGATGGCTCCTCACTGAGTTTCTATATAGGTTTTGACGCAACTGCAGGCAGCCTGCATCTGGGGCACCTGGTTCCCCTTATGATAGCCAGACACCTTCAGAATGACGGGCATAAGCCTATCATCGTTGTCGGCGGAGGCACAGCGCTTGTAGGCGATCCTTCATGCAGAAGCGCAGAACGTCCCTTCGAATCGAAGGAAACCGTCTCCACATGGGCTGATTCCATCTCCATTCAGATGGAGCATTTCCTCGATTTCAAGTCGCATGACAACAGGGCTCTGCTTCTTGATAATTACAGCTGGCTTTCGAAACTGAACCATCTTGAATTCCTCAGAGACATCGGGCGCCATTTCAGCGTGAACAGGATGCTGGCAGCCGAGTCTGTTAAACTCCGGCTGGAGACTGGTATTTCCTTCCTCGAGTTCAACTACAGCGTTCTTCAGGCATACGATTTTCTTCACCTTCACCGCGAACACGGCTGTGTTCTTCAGGTGGGCGGGTCGGATCAATGGGGCAACATAGTAGCGGGTATCGACCTTATAAGACGCTCGGAAGGCGGGGAAACCTGGGGTTTCACCTGTCCCCTCGTTACCACCGCATCCGGCGAAAAAATGAGCAAATCCCAGGCGGGCGGCGCGATCTGGCTTGATCCATCCATGACCAGCCCGTACGAATACTACCAGTTCTGGATAAATGTGAATGATAAGGATGCAATCTATTTCCTGAAACTCTACACCTTCATCCCCATGGATGAGATAGAGAAGCTCGCGCTCCTCAAAGGCGCGGAGATAAGGCTTGTCAAGGAAAGGCTCGCTTATGAGGCTACGTCTCTGACCCACGGCCCAGAGGAAGCTCTCAAGGCGGAGAAGGCATCCCGCGCCCTGTTCGCAGGAAACGGCAATCAGGAGGACGTTCCCAGTATTGAAATCCCTTCTGAAAAGCTCAGAACAGGTATTTCCTTCCTCGACCTTTTCGTTGAAACAGGTCTCTGTCCCAGTAGAAGCGAAGTCCGGAGGCTTGCCAAGCAGGGCGGCCTGTACGTTGGAGAGACTCGGGTAAGCGATCCAGTTGACAATCTCGACCCTTCGAACACCCCAGAGCGCATACTCCTCCGGGCCGGCAAAAAACGCTATTGCAGAGTAATCTTCAAATAACTACCTGCTATATATCGGGAAGTGCATTCGTAGCAGTTAATGACAGCATGGTGATCACAGTTTCACAACAGTTACACAAGCATTACTACCAGCAGATGCTCCGCGGATAATGTAGTTTCCTGCAGGAAGCTCAGTCCCCTCCGAATCGCATCCATCCCACAGGAAGGAGTTTCCCTCATTTTCGTACAGTACCCTTACCATGCGCCCTGATATGTCATAAACGACAAGCTGACCCGGGAGTGGATCGGATTCCACTACAATTGAAATGCTTTCAGAGAATGGATTCATGGAAGGTGAAAGAGTAATACCCCCCGGAGCAACCGCTTCCTCTGCTTCCTCTCCGATTCCGAGCCAGTTGTGGTCAAACCAGCCCATTACTATCCAGTAACCGCCAACTTCCATATCACCCTGGTTCCAGATCGCGAAGATGTCCCCATCTTCGTTAGTTGTCGCAGTAAGGACTTCAAGGTTCTGCACATCCTCATCAGTGTAATCGTAAGCCGCATACGGTTCCTCAATAAAATCACCATTCTGGTCGATCATGGCGAACATTATGAAATACTCAGCAGCTGAATAGCTCTCTATCCATAGAAGGTAGAATGAATCTCCTGAAGGTGTGCTCAGGATATTCGGGAATTCCATGTTTCCATAATCACGGATCAACTTATCGGAAATGAGCACTTCTCCCGTTTCTCCATTGATCTTGAAAAGTGAGAGATGGTGTCCACCTGTACTGCACAGCAAAATGAAAAAGCAGTATAGATTTCCTTCGTTGTCAACCGCAATCCCGTAAGTAGTAATGAACTGAATCAGATCTTCAATCAGGCTGACAGTGGGTACGGTGACAATTCCATCAAGATCGTACTGGATGTAATCCGGCCACTGATCTTCTCCGCGGAAGACAATATGAACACGATCCCCATCTACAAGAATCCGGGGTGTACTGAAACTGCAGGGAATAGTATCGCGCCATATCTCACCAACTCCGGGCTCAAATACACCATAACAACATGCCCTTCCCGATGTTCCATCTGATATTTCAAAAACGGAATGTATCCTGCCAAGTGAATCACTTGAGGAGTGAATAGATGCATAGGATACCCAGGGATCGGGAATATATAGACTGGTGGGTACGGCCTCTTCGCCATCATGTTCACGAACTGTGTAATACGCGGGGCTTCCCTGGCGCCACATTACTGTGACACTATCTGACGCAACAATAGTACTCGTGATATATCCCGACCATACATCATCGGAAATCATTGTTTCGGGATATATTTCAGTACCATCGAAAAGGTAGACCTTGTACCCCACCCTCGTTTCCTGATTGAAATGATCCCATGCCTGATGGAGAGTGTCAGTTCCGGTCACCTGGAGAGTTTTTCTCTGACCACTTATGTAACCCCACATATCCACAGTGATGATGGGAAAGCTCCAGCCCGGCGCATGTGTGACCAGGATTGAGCAGGAAAGAATCATTGCTGAGAACATCATTCCTCCAGAAGAACACCGGTACGGGCAGCGTCATGCTGACACTGCGGCCATGGAGAATAACCACGGTCACACTCACCGAGTTCCCATATATGAAGGTAATTGTCCATGGTTCCGAACACAACCTCAACATAACCGTCATTATCGATATCAGCTATTACAAAACCGCCGTAAACCCATGAAGGAAGAGTGTACGGAAAACCGAGGTCACTTAGCATATATGCAGTATTCGAAAACGCATAAACCATGCCCTGTTTTGTCCCCACAAGAAGGTCCGCATATTCGTAGTCATCCTGATTATCAAGCTCCCCCAGTGCGGGGAAAGGCGGCCAACCGGTTCCACTAACGGGATATACATTCACATCCCAGTTAGTTACTAGAAAACCACTTTCATACCAGGCCATCGCCTGGTTCTCGGCGTTTGCTATCACCCTGTCTGCTCCCGGTGCGATTGGATCCCAGTCTGCCATAATGCAGCATAGTACATACTCTGATGTCTCATCAGGAGAATCACACTCAAGCGGAGTTGATGAAAGATTATCCGGGTCGAGAAGAAATACAGGTGAAAATTCTGAATTGGATTCCTTCCTCGAAAGGGCTATCATGTCTCCGCTCATGGGAAGGCTGGCAATTGCCGGTATCCCGTAGAAATCACCTTCAAAGTCCTTCTCACGATAAACCTCCCCGGTCTCGTAATCGTAAAGGTGAAGCCAGCTCTCCCAGGGTGAACTTGCATAAACCGTCCTGCTGATGATTATCTCATCAGGACCTGTGCCGTTCAGATCGCGGGCACTCACCCAGGAGAAGGGAACTACCTGCGATGTGCTGTTAAGAGCTTCATTATCCAGTATTTCCAGAGCGTCGTTCTGCACTCTGAAGATGTAAAGGTTATTACGGATAACAACCGCTATCTCATCCCTTGGAATCTCCTCCGGGTTTTCAGGCTCAAGGCCTGCAAGGCAGACCGTCTGCGGACCTATCCAGCCACTAACCGGATGCGGGAAGGAATAAAGAAGCTCCCCTGTGGTGCCGCTGAAAACGAACAGCGAATCCCAGCCATCTACTATTACCTCGGGAAGTCTGTCTCCACATACGTTGCCGATTGCCGGAATTGATGGTGTATGTACATTTGGGCCATTGTATAAGTATGGATCTGTAATCCACATAGGCGAGGATGGATTATCGTATTGATAGGCTGCGATCAGATAATCACCCGAGGTGATCACTATCTCCATGTCACCGTCTCCATCGAGGTCGGCAAGGGCAGGAGACTGCACCCAGCCGAATGTTCTTACCGGCCAGCCATCCTCATTGGGGTAAAAATCCTTCACATCAACAATTGCTTCCGCTATATTGTTGCCCCTCCACGAGTCAGGCGTGTTCTCATGCGGATCGGCTTCTGCGGAAAGGTGTATCTCACCCGAAACGACCGAAGGCGGGTTATGCCAGACGAACTGCAGCGTCTCCTCCTCACCAGGATCAAGACCGTTGCATCGGGCTGATGAAGTCCAGATTTGCTCATCATAGGTTATCTCAAGGGATGATTCAAAATATCCGGACGCAACCGCGCCTGCATTCCGGACTGTAACCTGAAATTCGGGTTCACCCGAACCGCCGCTCAGGGAAAGTGTCGAGTACTTGTTCATAGCAATGTCGGCAGGGCTTACAATGAGGTCGCAACAGTCCCGGAACTTAACCCTGTCGCCGATGTCCACAGCCGGATCTCCAAGGAGGTTGAACTGCGCAAGTTCATTAGTGTTCCAGAAATAATTAAGATATTCCAGTCTTGCACTTTGAACAGCATCTCCAACTCGAGTAAGCCCGTTGCAGTATATTGCTTCAAGAATGCCCCTGCCGTAGATATCATAAGAGTCTGTTCCTGAAGAATTACTCCCGGCGAAAACTGCTATGGCTCCGCAGTCCGTATTCTTTATAAAATCTTCTGCCATACAGTCCGACTGAAAATCGTAGGGAGGGATTGCATCTATATTTGAACACAGTTCCGGGTGGTAATTAATGTAATCGTGTTCATCTTCAGTATGATTGAATGTTCCAGCACCGCAGCAGAGCATTAGCAGAAAAGGATGCCAGTGCCCCGGGGCAGGATCAAGAGCATGTACATCATCATCGTCAAAGGTAGAATCCCGTGCACCGAGACCTCCTGAAAGCTCCCAGTCCAGACCGGCTGAAAACATGTGGAAATCCCCATGATCGGTATAGAAAGCAACCTGCGAACCTCTTTCGAAGACCGTCTGGCAGGCCACAATCCATTCAGCGCTGGTCATTGCGCTTCCATCGGGGTTGGGTGGAAATAAATGAAATGTGTCATCACCGTCCCCGCAGAAGTAATTGTCCCAGTCGTATCCAAGCCACTGTCTGAATGTATCTGTCCATTCGAAACCGGGATACCAATCATCCATGCCGTTAATCGGAAAGTCATCTTCATCAGAACCGGCAAGCCTGGTGATGTATCTCCTGTAAGCAGGACCGGGAAGATCATCTTCAGACTCGTAATCAACTATGAGATCGAGCATGTCCTGGAGATTATCCGTTTCTATTGCTGGAAGCCTTCCTACGATCATGTCCGGAAATGCTGTTATTGTTTCCCGGGAATCACCAAAACAGACGTACCACTCATCATTGGCAAAGCCATGATTCCCGGATTCTCTTGACGGGAGGAACCATGGATATACAAAACAGGAGTAATCCTCGTGGTCACCTATCAGCAGCAGATAGGTAGAACGGTCTCCCGGGCTGCCCCAGTTCCACATGGCTTCCGTGAAATTGCGGATAACATCGGGAGATATGTGCGGTTCACCGCCATTGAACTGGTCGTAAATATCTCCTGTTGTCGCTATAGCAACATCAAAACCGTTCAGCTCAGCTCGGTACCCTGCAAAATCATCTATCCAATCTCCGTCAAGCATATCGCTTATGATTATTACATAGTCCGGAACCACAGGAGGGCCTGCCAGAAGGTCTTCAGGTCTGTATACCTCACCTGTGGAGGGCGCAGTGTATGAATATGAAGGTGTATATCCTACGAGCCTGTCACCTATCAGTCTGTCGTAATAACCCAATCCCGCATCGCTCCATACAGGGTCAGCGCCTTCGAAGTTGATGTACAGCTCAATGTCACTCCAAACCCTCAGGCTGTCTTCTGAAGCAAGGTACTGAACAGGATATACAT
>JAUVIR010000067.1 GCA_030592645.1 Candidatus Fermentibacterota bacterium
TATTAAAGAAAAATATAGAAATGGTCGGGGCGACTGGATTCGAACCAGCGACCACTTGAACCCCATTCAAGTGCGCTACCGGACTGCGCCACGCCCCGACCGAAGATGAGCAAAATTACCCTTTACTCTCCTGCTTGTCAACCGCCATTGGATCCCTCTCCAGTATGACGATTATCTCCGTTATCTCCTTGCTGATGGATTCGATTGTATCGGCTGATACGGTCGCTGTTTTGATTTCCAGCTTTATCTGCTGGTTCTGACTGCTCATCTCCTCAATTTTCTGCCTGGCTCCGTCAATGGTATAACGTTCCTCGTAAAGCAATGTGCTTATCAGCTTGATCAGCTCGATATCTTCCCGCTTGTATGTCCTGTTGCCTGATTGGTTCTTGGAAGGTTTCAGGATCGGGAAAGCGGTCTCCCAGTACCTCAATACATGGGGTTTAAGGCCGGTAAGGCTGCATACTTCGCTTATGGAATAATAGAGCTTATCGCTGCCTGAATCCAATTCGTTCACCCCTTGCGTTTGAAAGCTTTCGCCACTTTTCTGAATATCCTCTGGATGGGCGGCTTCTCGGCATCTCTGAGATCCTCTATCTCCTTCATCAATCTCAGCGCAGCTTCATTTTCAGCATTCCATCCAAGAGCGTTGCTGAGAGCCTTTTCCGCAAGAACAAGCTGTCCTGCCCGAATATAGATATTACCCAGTTTCACAAAAGTCTCAGGATCATGATACGCGACAGTACAGGCGACTTTCATGTGATTCGCGGCGTCATGGTACCTTTTCATACCCAGAGCTGCGGCGGCGAGTGTCGTTCTAAGCTGAGGGTTATCCGGATGAGTCTTCAGGAATACTTCGAGTGAGCGGCTGGCTTCCCAGAAATTATCCCTGCTGCACTGTTTTTCAGCCTCTCTGATCGCGCGCCTGAGCTTAACGTCCAGCCGGCGCATATCATCGGCCGGGCTGCTGTCTTTCCTGATACCCGGCTCAGGTTTCTTCCCATCACCGCCTGCAAGGTTCTCAATACCGATAGAGGCATCGTACTCCGCCCGGCTTTCAGATCTTGAGAGCACATGGTAAGCCTCATTTATCGCCATATACCTTTCAGTACTCTCGTCATCTCCTCCTGTAACATCAGGATGAAGCTTCCGGGCGAGGTTATGATAGGTATCCTCTATTTCCTCCTGAGTTGCCTTGTATTTGACACCCAGTATTTCGTAAAAATCCTGCGTTGCACTTTCGCTGCTGTCCGGCATTCAGTATTACCTCATAACGGTGAATCTCATGCTGTCGCAGTTTCCTGCAGCGTCAGAGATTCTGGCGGTATAGACTCCGGCCGGTATTTCCTGAGGAACATCCCAGAACAGATTGCTGGTTCCTCCGGCAATATCACCTGTTTCAAATGAAGCAACTATCCTGCCGCTGGTATCGTAGATCGTAGCGCTGACATTTGAGGATGCTGAAGATGTAATTCTGAAGGATGCGCTTGATATCGCCGGGTTAGGGTAGATGGAGTTAAGTGTCAGCATGGGCTCGATCCCCACTTCACTCTCTCCGCTGATTCCGACGAAGCCCAGATTCGCCATACAGAATATGATATTCATTGGACGGCACTCGTTGCATATCCTCTCAATTTCCGTAGTGTCGTTCTGGCTGCCCCAGAAACCGGCATCGTCGACCTCCGGGGTCATAGCGTACATCCTCGGCACATCTGTAGCGCTGTATGCCCAGTCGTTATTTTCCCCGTTGACATTGTACAGAATCTGCCAGGCCGTCCCGTAGGCGTAATCATTAACAGCTGTCATCGCTTCAGCCCAGCCGACGAACAGGTCATTGTCCGGCGCAAGAATATCTTCGTACCCCCAGGGGTAGAGCAGCATACCGCCATAAGTGTGGTAATTCATCGCGGCTATAGGCTCAAGATCTATTAAGAATTCCCTCTGTACCTGGGTCTCAGGTTCGGAGAACGCTGATGTGCCGCGGTAAGTCTCATCACCGGGATTGGGACTTGATCCGGAGTCATCGTAACCCCACATGTATCCCCAGTTACGGTTCAGATCAACACCGTCGCCAAGGGTGAAGTTCATGTTCTTTCTCTGGTTTCCTCCGTTTGGCATGTTGTAAACGTAACCATCGGGATTGGCAACGGGAACGAAGTAGACAGTCGAGTTATCCAGGATATACGCCGCTCTTGTATCGCCGCCGTCGTAGTTGCTGGTGAGCCACATGGCGAAATCAATGAGTACCGAATTACCGCCCGGCTCCCGTGCATGGATAAGGGAAGTGAAGTAGATGGGCGGTTTGTAACCCGATACAGGGCTGGTCATTTCGATGAAGTATATGTCCCTGCCTTCGTAGGATTGCCCCATTGAAACAGGCGTGTCGGACAGGTCACTGTAGTTTTCGGCAAGCGAGCACCAGAAAGCCCAGTTCTCATCCGGATCGTAATAGTAACCGGCTCCTTTTGAATTCTCAGGAAGCAGTTCTCCCCACTCCCTTGGAAGGATCTCGTAATCATAAGAGAGGAGGGCAGCCTGATCTAACTGTCGTTCCGGCAGCATAATATCAACATATCCATTTCTCATGTCGATATTGGCAACATCGTATCCTTCTTCTATCATTTCCGTTACAGAACCGGGGGAAACATCGTACAATCTTACAAGTCTATCCGCCGAAACGACAGACGCAAATGCAAGAATTGCAAGGGTTATAAAGACATACTTCATAATAATCTCCTGTGTAAAGATTGACTTCGGCTGTCTCAGGGTTTAGAATCCCTCCCTGTTGACAGAGTATATACAGAATTCGAGTATAACCTAATTTGTGAAAGGAGTCTCCTCTTGGCAAGGAGCAAACAATCGATTAAGCGTCACAGGACCGATATAGCAAAAGCACAGAGGAACCGCAGCAAGATGCGTGAACTAAGAAGCGCCATCAGAAGTGTTAAAGATTCGGAGACGCCCGAAGACCGGGAAAAGACCCTTCGGAAGGCCCAGAGCCTTATTGACAAAGCAGCCAGGAATCATCTTCTTCATAAGAACAGGGCTAACCGCCTTAAGCATTCCTTAATGTAGTTTAACGGACCCTCCTTCTTCAGGAAGGTCCGTTTCCCGCACTTTTATGATCGACTGAAGTTGCACTGATTATTTGTATTGACAGTATTCTATTCATTTGTTAGATTTGTCTAACAGAAATAGAGGTGTCTATATGACTAACGCAGACAGCGGCATTACCGGCTCACTCGAAGATTACCTCGAGACTATATACAGAATACTCGCCAGGAACTCTGTGGCAAGAGTAAAGGACATCGCCGAGAATATGGAAGTAAGCCCCGCTTCCGTTACACCCGCCATGAAACGTCTGGCTGACAAACAGTTGATCAGATACTCAAAGCGCAGTTACATAGACCTTACAGAAAAGGGTCTCTTCATAGCGCGACGCACCATGACCCGTCACAAACTGCTCTCCCGTTTCTTGACCGAAATTCTTGGAATCAGCCGGAAGCAGGCTGAAAGCGATGCGTGCGCAATGGAGCATTTCCTTTCCGAAAGCTCAATGGAAAGGCTGGCGGCATTTTTCGAATTCCTTGCGGCCCGCCCTGAACTCCAGGCCCTTATAGATACAGGATTCGATGAGTCTGCACCGCTTAAAATCGGACCTGAACTATTGTGTCTTACCGATCTTGAACCGGGATCTTCCGGAAGGATAGCCATGATAAACGCCGGACAGCAGGTAAGAAGAGAGCTCATAGATTCGGGCTTCATACAGGGAACAACGGTTACTCTGATCCGGCCTGGAGGTACGGATCTCCCGTTCATCGTTAACCTTGACGGATACGATCAGCACCTTTCTCCCGAGATAGCTGAATCTGTCCTTCTTCATCCCCATCGTGAACAAACAGGAGAAGATGATAATGAGAAATAGAAGGGGACGTAGACATAACAGAGATAGAGGCTCCGGAAGGGCGAATGCAGTCAGACCCGGTTATCCCCTGACGATGGCATTATCCGATGAATACGTAAGGGTAGTGACCATAACCACGGATCACGCGGCGGAAAGCAGGCTTGTCAGTATGGGTATAAACCCCGGTGCCCTTCTTCATATTATCTCCTCTTCCGGAAGCGGACCGATCGTTGTGGCAAGAGACGAAACGAGGTTCGGGATAGACAGAAAAACCGCATGGCATGTCAGGGTGGTTCCCGCATCATCGGACATCATGCATGCTTCATACCCGCTCTTCTGCGATGATAACTGCAGGGGGTGTTCGTACAGAACAGAGATGATGAAGGCCGAGTATGGGGAGTCTATTACCCTGAAGACCCTCAAAGATGGAGAAACAGGTACTGTTATCTCCGTAAGAGGCAGAGGTGTAACGGTCACAAGGCTCATGAGCATGGGGATCAATAAGGGAACGATGATCAGAATGATTCGCAGTATACAGCATCCCGACTCGGTGATCGTAGACATAGAAGGAAAACAGATGGAGATTTCGGGATGGGATGCCATGCATGTTATTCTTGAGGTGAACCGATGAATCATACTATTCCCGTTATTGCCCTTGCTGGAAATCCGAATTCGGGCAAAACTTCAATATTCAATGCACTTACCGGTGCCAAGCAGCATGTTGCAAATTATCCGGGGATCACAGTGGAAATCAAGGAAGGGAAAGCCCATTCTGGTGAGTATACCGCTGAAGTTATCGACCTGCCGGGAACGTACAGCCTCACCCCCTACTCCCCTGATGAGGTTGCCGCAAGAGATTACCTGCTGGAGCAGCATCCCGATGTTGTGATACATGTTGTGGATGCTTCCAACCTTGAGCGGAACCTCTACCTCACTACTCAGCTTATGGAGCTTGGTGTGCCTGTCCTGATAGCTCTTAACATGATCGATATAGCCGAAGCAAGGGGAATCAGAATCGATTCGGAAGGTCTCTCCCAGATACTGGGGATACCTGTGATACGTACCGTTGCAAACAGGGGAACAGGCTCCGATGAACTCCTGAAGAAAGCTATGAGCATGGCAATTGAAGGAGCCAGCTGGGTTCCTATCGACCTTTCCTACGGACAATCTTCAGACGACGCTCTACGGATACTGGGGAAGAAAATCAGGGAAACGAAACTGCTCACGGATATGGTTCCTCCAGCCTGGCTTGCGCTGAGGCTGCTCGAACAGGATTCACATACGATCAACAGGATCGAGAAGCTGAATTCACCCGCAGGAGATGAAATTCTGGATATGTCAGCTGACCTGGCAGATAGAGTTTTCAGGGAGATGAACGACGAAACCGAAGGTGTCATAGCCGATCACAGGTACGGGTTTGTCGCGGGGGTCGTCAAACGGGTAAAGAGTAATTCATCCCTGAACAGGGTATACCTTTCTGACAGGATAGACAGGTTCCTGACCAATCCATTTCTTGGTCCTGTTGTCATGGCTGCCGTACTGTTCGGTCTTTTCCAGTTCACATTCTTCATCAGCAGCGGACCTATCGCATTGATGGAGGGGTTCTTCAGCTGGCTCCATACTATAGCATGGAACATCCTGCCGGAAGGACTGATCAGATCAATGGTAGTCAGCGGTGCCATCGACGGAGTCGGGGGCGTAGTCGGTTTTGTACCCCTTATCATGTTCATGTTTTTCTTTATATCTATTCTTGAGGACACGGGTTACATGGCCAGAATAGCGTTCCTGATGGATAGAATATTCCGGAATTTCGGTCTTCACGGAAACTCCATAGTCCCCTTTATAGTATCTGGAGGAATCAGCGGCGGATGCGCGGTGCCGGGTATAATGGCCGCCAGAACACTCAGGGACCCTAAGGAAAGAATCGCTACCATACTCTCCGTTCCCTTCATGAACTGCGGCGCGAAACTTCCGATATATGCTCTTCTTATAGCAGCCTTCTTCTCGGCTTACGAAGGTCTGATGCTCTTTCTGCTTATACTCATTTCATGGACATTCGCACTGCTCTCCGCCAGGATGCTGCGTTCGACAGTACTGAAGGGCGAATCAACCTCATTCGTTCTTGAGCTTCCTCCCTACAGACTTCCCTCAATGAGAAGCCTCCTGATACACATGTGGGAAAGAACATGGCTCTACCTGAGGAAGGCTGGAACCGTTATCCTGTTTGCCTCCATTGTTATGTGGGCCCTGATGACTTTCCCCACTCTGCCTCCTGATCAGGCGTCCTCACTCACCGGCAACGAACTTGCGCAGGCAAGACTGTCGTATTCCTTTGCCGGCAGGGCCGGCAGAGCATTCGAAAGCATCACAAAACCCCTAATGGGATTTGACTGGAAAACGGATGTAGCACTTATCGGCGGATTCGCAGCCAAGGAGATCGTGGTTTCCACTCTTGGCACAGTCTATTCAATGGGAGAAATTGATGCTGACGATTCATCATCCCTTTCGGAAAAGCTAGCAGATGAGGAGGGATGGAACCCGGTAATGGCGTTTGCTCTTATCATGTTCACAATGCTGTACATTCCATGTATAGCCACCGTTGCTGTAATCAAACGTGAGACCCGTTCATGGAAATGGGCGGGGTTCGCCATAGTTTACACAACAGGTGCTGCGGCGGTAGTTGCGACAGCTGCATACCAGATAGGAATGCTGTTTCACTAACTGCAACGCGGAGTCAGAGATACCGGCAAAATTATTCCAGGTCAACGTGATGATCAACTGCTGCATAGGATATTTACCAGACCGTCTGTTGACCTGAGTTACCCCTTGCCAGATTATTGAGGATGTTCAGAATCACTATTCATAACCCCTGTGGAGGTAATGATGAAGAAATCAGTATTGCTGCTATCCGCTCTCGCAGTTCTGTCAGTCACTCTATCCTGCGGTGAAGAAGAAACCTCAAAATCACAGGTAAACGAAGAACAGATGATCGAAGAACAGATAGAGGAAGATCAGATGGACGAAGAGCAGGTAAATGCGGAAGAAGAGAACACGGAAGAAACTGTGCTTGTGGATGCCCCAAGTGCGTTTCTCGAGTTATGCTATGCAACATCTATCAATATGCCTGAAAGCAGTTTCTATCCTGAAAACGTATTCGACAATAATCCGGATACTTACTGGGCCACCATGCCCGGCGCGGCCCCTGATGAAGGGCTTTTCTTCTCTTTTGAGGAGCCGGTAATTATTAATGCTATCAAAATAGATGTTCTGCCGGGCAGCAGCAGCATCGAAGAAATAACGTATTATCAGCTGTACATAAATGGATCGGAATCCACTATCTGCAGAGCGGTTGAGGAGCCCATTTCGATTAACGCCTGGGTGAAGAGCATTTTTGTCCGGATTGATGCCACTGACTCAATGGAGTTCCTGGCAAATGGAATCCGTTATGCAGGCAGTCTGCCTGTGGGTATCAGCGAAATAACCCTTCTGGTCATAAACGAGGAAGGCAATGAAGTCCCTCTGCAGGTTCAGCCGATTAGAAGAATAAATGGACACGTACAGGCAAGTTCCTGTCTTGAGCCCATAGAGGCCTATCACCCTGATTTCCTCTTTGACTCACGTTCGGAGTTTGCCTGGAATGACGGCAATCAAGCGAGTTCCGGTGAAGGAGAAAGCCTGACATTCTTTTTTGATCAGGCACAGCGCATCGAGAAATTCAAAATCTGGAATGGTTATCATCGATCCCAGACACATTTCAGCCAGAATGAACGGGCATCCATGATTTCCTTCGGAACTGAAAGTGAAAACGCACCGGTATACCGACTTGCCGATACCATGGAGCCGCTGGTGATAACCCTCAACACGCCGCTTGAGGGCCGCAGTTTCGTGATGGATATACTCGAGATACACGATGGCGCAATGTATAATGATGTTGTGATAAGTGAGCTGCAGTTTTTTAACGGAGAGGAATGGTTTGTGCTTGATTCCGGCGGCAGTGAAACGCGAAAGCGTGATGTATTGAACTGGGCACATAATACTTACGCTGATGCCTTCATTGACAAACAGATATTCGCCAGCCTCAGCACCGGATGGGATGACTATACACAAACCCTTGTTCTGCGCTCAAATGGCAGTTTCATCCTCTGGAAGCACAGAGAACAGGATGGTGATGAGGAGATCATATACGCTGATGGTAACTGGCAGATCATTGACGATAACGCAGTGAAGATCTTTGGAAGACTGCATAGAATAGGGCGTTACTCTCAAGCTTCCTATGATCCGTATTCCGGAGTACGGCCTGATCAGAGTCCGGATCTGGATCGAGTTAGCATCTTCAATGATATCCTGCAATTCGACAGCTGCCGAATTTCCAGTGAAAGCGGGCTGTTCGAAGACTTCGAATTCTAGTGGCTTAGATCCATGGCGCCTGCTAAAACCAGATTGCTGGCCTCCATTGCATTGCTGATTATTCTGACGGGGATTGCCATCGGAAGCGGCCTTACGGCACTCAACCGGACTGAGTACGCAAATGGTTGGGATGGTTATTATTACCTGGTCCAGATGCAGTCTTTCCACAATACAGGTTCTATGCGTTCCCCTGAGTATTCCCTGGTCTATCTGCCGCTTCTGGCCTTGCACGCCATTACAGGGAATTACATCACATCGTACAAACTAAGCGCAGTACTGATCAAAACCCTCTTTGTGCTCTCGGTGTTCACATTATGCTACTCGCTGCTCAAGTCTAAATCCGATGCTGATAAACGAACGGCCTTTTTTACCGCCCTCATCGCAGGTACACTGTCAGCAATGAGCCCCTCATTGAATTACTTTTTTACCCAGTTTCCGAAGAACCTCCTGGGTTTTGCCCTGCTCTTTTTCGCAATGGCTTCGGTATACAGTACCTGCCGCTCCTGGAGGGGGCAAAATTCTCCCTCTTTGCATCGAAACATATCCGGAAAAAGTCTATTTGCGAGAATGCTCGGAGTACTTCTGCTTTTTCTGGCAACCTTTTTTACCCACCGCTTTACTGCGGTACTCTCTCTATGTTTCATTGTCCTGTATTTTGCCCCTTCGATAAAGACCCTGCTACAGTATCTATGGAAACGTGAACCGGGCAGTACAGCCGCATCCTGGCTGCAAAGACATAAGAGAAAAGCACTTCGGCTTCTCATTCTGCTCATGTCATTCATGGGGCTTTTTGCCCTCTCCCACAGGCTTCCCCTGGCCCTTTCATTCTATGATCTGGAAATAATCACAATCAATTTTTCATTCAGCCCGATTTTTGTACCAGTATCGTTCATACATAACTTTGGTGCTTTAAAACTTACAGCAGCCTGGATCGTGGAGATCTTTCTTGCGAGCGCCTTGATGCTCATGACAGGCGCACTGCTTCTTCGCAAGCGCAAGTTCAGCTTCCTGCGCCTTGGCAGGGAGTATTATATACTGATCCTCATTGGTCTGACAGGACTATTCCCCTTTTTCAGGTTTTCGCTCACAGGCCTTTCCTACAGGCTCTTTTTCGGTACCCTTCTGATCTTTCCCCTGCTCTGTATCCCGTACATATACTTCGGCGTGCAGAAAATCCTCCGCTTCCGACCTGAAGAGAGAGCGGAGGCAGTTCTCGTGCTGTTCTTTATAGCGCTGCTGGCCTCTTCTTTGTATACTGGCAAATCCTACGACCCCGAGCTGCATGACCCTCCCTGCGCATTCTACGAAGAACTCGCTGCACAGAGTATTGCAGCTTTATCCGATATTGACTGCGAACTCATCATCGCCCATAAAGCACTCGTCTCAATGATCACATATACCTTCGAAGTTGATGCCCTGCCATGGGCACCGGAGGAGTACTATACCCGCGAGAAGGTCTGGCGGATAACAGCGGGTATCCTGCGGGAAGAGGTTGTATTGTACCTCAGCTCCCAGGTGGCTGATCAATATTTTTTGCCCCTGAGCCGGGACTACTCACTCATGCGTGAAGATCATTGGGAAGCTTTTATGCTGAGTATTGCGAATGAGCCAATGATGCTGGAAGCTGTTCGTACCTGGCGCAACCCCCTGGAGCAGAGACCAGGATACATGATGAAAGGCCAGTGATCTATAGAGATATTCCGCATATTCATTCCAAGGAGGGAACCTTGCTATGCATAAAAATTCACTTGTACTCTCTTTTCTTATATGTCTGTTTTTGAGTGCTTCAACCCGGGCGCAGTATACCTGTACCCCCGGAGAGTTTCCTCCACTGTCCGATCCGGTCGAATTAGAGATTATTGAAACTCTACCATTTCCCGGAACGGCGATGGTTCCAGGTATGCAAGTCATCAGTGCAGGCGGAACGGTTGCTCTTATGAATGAACCTTCAGGAGAATCAGATCAGTGCGGCGAACTCGATCCCGGGGTTTCCAGGCGTGTGCTTGGTATAGCTACCGATGAATTTGGTGAGATCTGGTACATGTTCAGAGGGAATGAGCAGTTTTTCTCCAGAGTCTGGTGCAGGGGAAACACACTTATCCCGGAACCGGGACACATTACCGATGTGTCTTATCTGATATGGCTTGCTTCTGGTTTAGCATCGAATGGACAGATGACCA
>JAUVIR010000055.1 GCA_030592645.1 Candidatus Fermentibacterota bacterium
GGGGGATGGAGGATGAGGGCGCAGCTCGCATCACTCCTGCTTTCAGACCCCGATCTGCTGCTTCTGGACGAACCCACTAACCACCTTGACCTTGAAGCGAGGATCTGGCTTGAGGAGTACCTCAGAAAATTCAAAGGTGCAGTCTGGGTGATCTCACATGACCCGGGGTTTCTTGACCGCGTGGTATCCCGTGTATTCGAGCTTGAGTTCGGAGATCTATCCTCGTATACCGGCAATTATTCCTTCTATGAACTGAAGAAGCGGGAGGATATCTCGCGCAGGGAGAAGCAGGCAAAGCATCAGGCTGAACAGATAGAAAAGATCACAAGGTTCATAAAGAGGTTCAAGGCAACTGAAAGCAAGCGTTTTCAGGTGCGCAGCCGGGAGAAGATGCTGGAGAAAATGGAAGTAATACAGACTCACAGAACCCCGGGGCACATGCGGCTCAGGTTCCCCGACCCTCCAAGAAGCGGAAAAATAGTCGCTCGTCTTGAAGATGTGTCCAGGCGGTACGACAGAACTGTTTTTAATAACGTTAATCTTGAAGTTGTCAGGGGAGAGCGTATCGGCATCGTTGGAAAGAACGGTGAGGGGAAATCGACACTCTCTCGGATACTTGCCGGAGTTGAAAGCCCGACTGAAGGAAGCATTGTAATGGGATCCGGTGTTGAAACCGGCTTCTATACTCAGGAGGTGGACCAGAACCTTGATCCAGGACTCAGCCTTCTCGAGCAGCTGGCTGCTGTCAGTCCTTCAAGTTCCGACAGGGAACTGCGAAGTATACTTGGCGGATTCCTTTTTACAGGGGACGATGTTTTTAAGAAAACGGGCATTCTATCAGGCGGGGAGAAAAGCCGCCTTGCCCTTGCGCGCATTCTGCTCAGTCCCGTCAACTTCCTGATACTGGATGAGCCAACCAATCACCTTGATATCTTCTCTCGGAATGTCCTGTGCGAAGCCCTTGAGAAGTATCCCGGGACACTGATCCTTATCAGCCATGATGAGCAGCTTCTATCTCTGCTGGCGGAAAAGGTCTACGAAGTTCAGAATGGCAAAATCAGTCTCTTCGATGGCTCTTTCGACTACTATCTGCGCAAGAAGCAGGAGCGTATCAGAAGAACATTCGAATCGGCAAAAAGCGGTTCAACCGCTGGCAAGTCTCCAAGAGAAGCGGAAAAGGAGAGAAAACGGAGGGAAGCTGAACAGCGCAAAGCGCTTTACGCCAGTCAGAAGAAAATCCGGACCGGAATAAGCAGAATTGAAAGAAAACTTCTTCCCCTTGAGGAAAAAAGGGAAGAGCTTGAAGTTCTTCTGCAGGATCCCGGGATCATCTCTGACAGCGCCAGGCTTGTTTCCCTTCAGAAGGAACATGCTTACATCTGTCAGGAGATACATGAATACGAGAAAACATGGGACGATCTTGCCGGAGAGATGGACTCCTGAAACTCTGAATACAGGTAATATCTGCTGTCTATTTACCCTAATGTGCTCTTAGTTGAACGAGTGCCTCTTCCACCGCTGCTCTGTTAGGAGAGTCAGGCTCTAGCTGAAGGTACGTTTCCATCTCGATAATGGATTCATCGATCAGTCCCTGACCGGCATAGACGATCCCCAGATTGTAATGAGCCTCAGCATAGTCGGGATTGACCCTTATAGCATTCTCCCACTCGATACCCGCTTCATCATACAGACCCTGCCGGGAATAGGCAGTAGCCAGATTGTAGTAAGCCTCTGCACAATTGGAATCTATCCTGATGGTTTCATTTAACTCGGAAATAGCCTCACCAATACGATCCTGTGCAGCATAGACAACTGCAAGATTGTAGTGAGCATCCGCATAATCCGGGGCGCTCCTTATTGCTTCCTTAAACTCGGAAATTGCCTCATCACTCATATATACCTCGTTGTATAGCAATCCAAGGTTGTTGTGAACTTCGGCTAAATCCGGATCAATTCTGATAGCCTTTTTATACTCTTCGATAGCTTCACTCGTACGTCCTTGTGCTGTATAGAGATATCCAAGCAGTTTATAAGGCTCCACCAGATCCGGATCAATCCTGATCGCTTCCTGAAATTCAGCAATAGCCAGATCAAGCTCATCCTGCTGATAGTACTCAGTTCCACGTTCAATACACTCGGAGGCAGAAGATTCCTCGCTGTCAGAAGAGCCCCCGC
Source organism: Candidatus Fermentibacterota bacterium (assembly GCA_030592645.1). Lineage (GTDB taxonomy): Bacteria > Fermentibacterota > Fermentibacteria > Fermentibacterales > JCC-6 > Aegiribacteria. Next base: position 2,176 of record JAUVIR010000055.1, read on the forward strand.
ATGCAGAGATCATTCCAGTCCCCAATGCCACTATCAATAGAAACATACGAACCAGTATATATTTCCTCATCTTTATCCTCCCTGTTCTTTCCGGTATCAACGGAATTGTATTCTGAATTGACAATACCGATAACAGCCTTGCTCTGTCAACGCATTAAAGAGCTGATGATCGATCAGTATAGTATTCGAATCTGCTTGCATGTTATATTGATATGAGTTTTTCTTCAAACAATTAAGTTGAGTAGGAGGTGCTGATTTGCTTAAGAGATTATTTACAGCCGGAGTGCTTATCTCTTTCGGTTTGCTGTCAGCGTGCGGGCAGGCCACACAGGTGAACTCCGATATCTCAGGCGCGTGGGAGGGGTCAATATCTATCAGCGGTATCGAGCTTGGTATTGATGTTGATGTTACCGTTGATGAGCAGGGTCTGTACGAAGCAAGTATAGATATTCCAGTACAGGGAGCTTTCGGGCTGGAACTTGTGAACGTCTTCGTCCGGGGTGACAGCGTTGGATTCAGTCTGCCCTCGAATCTTGGAGAGGCTTCATTCGCGGGATTGATAGACGGAGATCTCATAAACGGTGTTTTCAGTCAGGGCGGGGCAGTGGGCAGTTTCGAGCTGCGCCGTGCTGCTGAGGTCACCATGGAAGAGGTTCCTTACACGGTTTCCGAAGTAACCATTGCAGGTGACGATGTGTCCCTGGCCGGTACGTTCACCATTCCCGAGGGCGCAGGCCCCTTTCCCGCTGTTATTCTGTTCACGGGCAGCGGCCTTCAGGACAGGGACGAGAACGTCATGGGTTTCCGGGTCTTCGGTGAGCTTGCCGATCATCTTACGCGGTCCGGTATCGCAGTGCTTCGCTGTGATGACAGGGGCTTGGGAGGTTCGGTTGGTGATATTGACCATTTAACGGATTCCGTATTCGCCTTTGATACGTCGCTCATGCTTGATTACATGCTTGCTCAGCCTGATATCGATCCAGGCCGGATCGGTATTCTTGGTCACAGCGAGGGTTCTACAGTAGCTTTCATTACTGCAGACTGGAGACCGGAAGACGTCGCCTTCGTAGTGAGCATGGCAGGTCCGTCCATCAGCGGCTACGAGGTCCTGCTTGGCCAGATAGAGATGCTCTGCCGTCAGGCCGGTCTCCCGGATCAGGAAATTGTCCGTAATGTTGAGACTCAGAGAAAGGTCATGGATATCATCCTGGCAGGGGATGATCACTCCGGACTCGATGAACTTTTCCGATTTGAGACGCTCGCATCGCTTGAAGATCTGTCCGAAGAGGAGCTTGCGGGATTGGGTGATATCGATGTTTATGTGGATTACGTTGTTGCCCAGTCCATTGCGCAGGTTGAATCAGAATGGTTCCTGAACTTCCTTCGGCACGATCCCGCGGACGAGATATCCGAGGTATCCTGTCCGGTACTCGCGCTGTACGGTTCGCTTGATATACAGGTTCCGCCAGAGCGGAATCTTGAGCCGATGCAGATGGCGCTTTCCGATAACTCTCTTGCCAGTGTAATAGTGATCGATGGAGCAAACCATCTGTTTCAGGCTGCAGTCTCCGGGAGTGTCGAGGAGTATGCTGTACTGGAACCTGAATTCATTGACGGGTTCGAATCGACCGTGTCGGACTGGATATTGGAGGTAACGTCTACTCCACGCTGACGTACAGCTGCATCAGTACGCCATCTTCCGAGGGGATGAACTCGGACGGGTAGTATTCGAAGTCGTAACCTGCTCCGTGTTCATAAGCAGATACGAGCAGCCATTCACCGTAGATGTAGCTATATGCATCCTCTACCTGTTCAAATGGAAAGGTGAAAACCGCGTATTCACCCCCGGGGATGTTCAGTGTAATCATTCCCTCCGGAAGAGGATCAGTTAAATCTGATTCGATGCACGCAAGGTACGTGAACTCATCGTACATTTCATCGTTTCCCCAGAAGACTCCATAGGCGTCGCTATCCATCTCTACTCCCGGGATCTCCTGAATCCTGGGAGTGAATTCCTCCCAGAGAGTCATTATCTGCAGGGAATCCGAACTGTGGATTTCCAATCCCAGTACAGTGAAGCCTTCGATGGTCACGATCTCAACCTCTATCACTTCGCTGAGATTAACCTCTTCGGCAGATACCTGAGTCATCAGAAGGAGCGTAAGCAGTGCTGCTGTTATCCTTAACATTCCTGAAACTCCCTTCAGCGATGCTGGCGTTTATGCGTAATCATTTCTTGATTAATGCCCTGAAAAATTCGTCACCTTCGAGCGTTCCGTAGCTTCCATTTTCTGTGCTGGTTTCATCGTAACGGGTGATATCGTCAGGATTCTCCCCCGGATGGTAAATCAGGAAAGGCACCGGGTCGTGGACATGGGTTCTGATGTCGCATGGAGTTCCGTGATCGGGTGTTATGGCAATAGCGACATCTTCCTGCATCTTCTCCGCTTCCTCTATGATGAATCTGACCACCCGCCTGTCGAGATATTCAATGGTCCTGATCTTCAGATCAACATCACCCTCGTGCCCCGCCTCGTCCGTTGCTTCAACATGAAGGTAGACGAAGTCGTAGTCTCCCCTCAGCGCGTCAATTGCAGCCTGAGCCTTGCCCTCGTAATTGGTATCGTAAAGACCGGTGGCGCCTTCAACTTCAATTACATCCATCCCCGCGTAGATACCAAGGCCTTTCACAAGGTCCACTGCGGAAATAACCGCGCCTTTTATACCGTACAGCTCGGTGAGAGTTTTCATCCGGGGTTTGTGCCCCGGAGACCAGAACCAGACTGAATTAGCGGGATCCTTACCTTCGGAAATCCGTTTCAGGTTGACCGGATGCTCCTTCAGGATCTCCTGCGATTTCAGGATAAGAATGTTCAGCAGAGAAGCCGTGCTATTACCTTCCGGTTTTAATGCATCTATCATCACATCATCGAAATCTGTGCCGGGAACATCGTGCGGCGGGGTACAGGAGATGGCATCGCTTCCTTCCTTTAGAACAAACAGATGCCTGTAGCTCACTCCGGCGTGGAATTTCATGATCTCGGATCCCAGCTTTTCATTCAGCGTATCGATAAGTTTATGGGATTCGACGGTACTGATATGTCCTGCGGAGTGGTTCTTTATCTTCCCGTTCTCGATACAGATAAGGTTGCATCTCATGGCAAGATCCGAGTGTTCCAGTTCTACTCCCATACTGGCGGCTTCGAGTACTCCTCTGCCTTGAAACACCAGTGCGGGATCGTAGCCAAGTACAGAAAGGTTCGCCACCGCGCTTCCTGGAGGCATATCGGGCTGTACGGTCACGAACTTCCCGCACCGTCCCCGGGCGCAGAGTGAATCGATGTTCGGTATGTCGGCAGCCATGAGCGGCGTCTTCCCGCCGAGGCTCTCTATAGGGCGGTCTGACATGCCGTCTCCAAGAATGATAATGTACTTCATGATATTCCTCTTAGTAATTAGTAATTATCCCTCAGGAAATCCTTGAAAGCGCTGTAGGTTGTCGGGAGGTGTTCGTATGATTCCTCCTTCTCTTCAAGACCCTGCAGGCTGGGCGGCAATTCGGGGTCGAAAGAGAGGATTTCCCTGATCTTCTCCGGAAACTTAGCCGGGTGAGCCGTCTCAAGGGAAATATACAGCTGGTCTATATCGTCCCCTTCGTCACGAAGGTAATGCTGCAGCCCTGCCCAGCCAACGGAACCATGCGGTTCGAGCAGAAGGCCGTATTTTTTGTATGCACTTTTGATCATGGCTTCCGTCTCGGCATCGGTGATGCTTATCGCGTACATGTCTTTCCTGATCCTGTCCAGATCAGGTGCGGTACTTATAGCGCCGTGTTCATCCATGTTTCCGCCATACAGTTGAACCAGTCTCGGGATATTGCTTGGATGTCCAACGTTCATTGCACTTGATATGCAGTTGAGGGAAGGTACGAGTTTTTCATAGAATCCCGATTTTACGAACTTCGGATACTCGTCATTCTCATTTGTAGCCACCAGGAATTTACTGACAGGAAGGCCCATATTCATAGCGATGAGACCACCGCAGAGATCGCCGAAATTCCCCGAAGGAACCGAGAATACCACTTTCTCGCTCGGATCTCCGGAGCGAAGTTCCGCGAACGAGTAGAAGTAGTACATTGTCTGAGGTACAAGCCGTCCGATATTTATCGAATTGGCTGATGAAAGGTTCAGGTTATCCAGTTCTGGATCAGCAAAAGCCTGCTTAACCAGGGTCTGACAGTCATCGAACTTTCCGTCGAGAGCGATTATGGTCACATTCTTTCCCAGTGTTGTCATCTGCTTTCGCTGACGCGCGGTTACTTCCTTCTCGGGGAACAGAACTACGACTTTAACGTTGTCCAATCCATAGAATGCGTTTGCGATTGCGCTTCCGGTATCACCTGATGTGGCGGTGAGTATGAGGAGTTTCCCGTTATTCCGGTTGAGGAAGAACTGCATGAGGCGGCCCATCATCCTTGCGGCGAAATCTTTGAAGGAAGCGGTTGGACCTCTGTCCAGCCTCATAACGTATTTCCTGTCGAAAACGTGTTCGAGGGGTACATCGTAATTGTAAGCGTCGATGACAATACGCTCAAGGTCTTCATCAGGAATCTCACCTGCAAGGAACTTTCTTCCAACCGCGTATGCTATTTCGTGATACTTCGCATCTGAAAACTCGCGGATCTCATCCTGCGTCAGACGGGGTATCTCTTCGGGCATGTAGAGGCCGCCATCAGGCGCTATTCCCTTCAGAAGCGCCTGCTCAAAAGAGACCGCAGGAGCTCTGAGATTCGTTGATCTGAAAAGTATCTGTCCGTTTTGCATATTGGATTCCCTGCTTATCTTCTGTTTCCTCACCCGGATGGTTGCAGCCGGTTTCTGACACAGTCAGCGAGTCTTTTTACCGCTGCTGCCAGCTGTTCCTTCGTGGCGAACGAAAAGTTGATTCTCATCATGTTAACTGAAGGATTTTCCCCGAAGAATACATCCCCCGGAACGAATGCCACTTTGTATTTGATGGCATCGTAGAACAGTTTGTGTGTATCGATCTCCTCCGGCAGGGTGACCCATAGAAAAAGGCCGCCATCCGGTTTGGTCCATGTTACTCCCAGCTCAGGAGGGAAACACTCATCCATGGTTGAAAGGAAAACTTCGAGTTTCTCACGATAGTACTTTCTGCATTTCAGAATGTGTTCTTCCATACCCATCTCGGTCAGGAATGCAGCGCACATGTCCTGGTTGTATTTGGGAGTATTAAGGACGTTCCCTTCCTTGATGTTAGTCATTCTATCGATGACCTCGGAAGGGCCGATATTGAAACCGATACGGAGACCGGGGCAGAAGAGTTTCGAGAATGTATAAAGTCCTATGACGTTCCCTCCGCCTCTCTCCTGATCGAGAGAGTATAGCGAAGGAATGGTCTCTCCGTAGTACCGGAAGTCCCGGTATGGGCTGTCCTCCAGAATGGGGATATTATGATCTCTGCTCAAATCCAGAAGAGCGTTTCTTTTTTCAAGGCTCATGGTGATACCCGAAGGATTCTGGAAATCCGGAACAACATAGATGAACTTCGGTTTTCTGCCCTCTTTTTCCAGAGCTTCGATCCTGGTGCGGAATCCATCCACATTTGAACCATCATCCTCGATATCAACACCGACGAACTCCGGACGCTGCATCTGGAATGCGACGATTGCCCCTGCGAACGTAGGCCTGTCGAGAATAACGACATCCCCGGGATTGAGGAAAAGCCTGCCGATAAGGTCCAGTCCATGCTGCCCGGATGAAGTTACCACGATATTGTCATGGGTAACCTGGATATTGTCCCTTGCCAGAAACTGCACTATCGCATCAAGGAGAACCTGTTCGCCTTTGATGGCGGTATACTGCATCACTTTCTCAAGGTTCTCTTCGAGGATCCTTCCGGAGACAAGCCTCATTTCGTGCTTGAGAAACATATCCGGAGATGGCAGCCCTCCCGCCAGGGATATTATTTCGGGATCTTTCAGAAGATCGAACAATTTGCCTATGGAGTACCCTCCGTACTCCCTGATATTATCCGAGAAACGTGAATTCCAGTCCTGTATCATGAGAAGTTCACCGCCAAATCCTGATTATCACCTGTTATTTCAGTGTTTCTGGGCACTCTCAGCGAATATCGCCCTTATTCCTTTTTTCATCATAGCCCTGCCGTCTTTGGAAGCCCTGATGGCTTTGTTGAAGATGACTTCGCCGATATCCCTGCCTATCTCGTCACGCTCCTCCTCGGATATGAAGTAGGTAGCCATGGTATCGAGTTCATGTGCGGTTCCATCGCTCTCGTACTTGAAGGTCATGTCGGTACCGCTCTGCAGAACTCTGAACATGTGATCGGTCCAGTTGAAGTCCGGAATGCCGAGGTCGGGATTGATATAGATGTGGGCTGCAAGGCTGACACCTTTGATCCCGCTTGCATCAAGCTCCTTCGCGCACTGGATGAAATTATCAGCTGTTGAGCCGTTACCGATGTTGATCTCATAGATGGGTGAGGTGCCATCCTCGCGGATGTATTCGTTCATGATGTTAAGGAGCATCCTGAACTGCATTGGATTCTGCGTTGCGAGAAGCATGGATATCTTGATGTGAAGATTTGGTATATCGCGCCCGTAATAACAGACAGCGATAATGGTGCTCCAGCTCGGGTTCAGGAAGAAATCCCCACCGGTTGCAAGCGCGGTTCGTGTGACTCCATCGAGATAGATCAGATGGTTGTTGTTTGCCACTTCGATACCACCGAAATTTCCGAACGGTGTACCCTGATTCTTCAGGGTAAGCGCGCAGGTCCCGTTCTCGCATTCGTATCTGACAAATTTCTCGCCTGTGATAGCTTCCAGTTCCCGAAAGCGCTTCTCCGGCTGGGGTATACCGATAAGGTTCGTGCTGCAGAACTTGCTGGCTTTCATGATGTTCTCGGCCATTGTAAGGGTTGCCAGAAGGTCGCCATTGTAAATGTAGTTATCAGTAAGGGCTACAACGGATATCATCTCCTGGGGGGCGAAGCATGGCTCATCGGACCCGGCGCTTTCCGCTATCCGCTTGATGCACTCATGAGTGACCTTTGCTCCCTGGAATCCGGAAACCTGACTTGTCGCGGTTCCAAGAGAGTCGTCGTAGGTAATTCCGTTCTCTTTCTCAAAATCCTCTACCTGCGGGAAGTCCCGTGCATATGCTTCCGCTTCTTCGATCATTTTCCCGAAACCCTTTTCAGCGAGGATCTTCTTCCGTGTCTCGAAATCTCTCATTTTTCTGATCGTACCGGCGATAGTATCTGCGCCGCCATGATGTTTTTTAAGAGCATCTATGGCTTTCATATCGGCATCTGACAGTAACGGATATTTCATTGGTTCCTCCTTGAAAAAATATTCCCACGAATTTGATTACATACTGAAAAACAATACACGATTCGAGCCTGCCGGGCAATGAGGATGCAGCGCAGCTGCTCAGGGATAAATAGATGCTTATCCAACCCAGATTGTGAATCATTGCGGTAATATGTGAACTCTGTCTATAATAGTACGGAGGGATTGTTTACAGAAACTGTTTCGCTGAATATCCAATGTAAGGAGGGGTCGGATGAAAATCATAGGGTTTGTTCTTCTTATGGTTGTTTCGTCATTGGCAACAGGTGATTCAACGTGGTCAGTGCTAATCGAGACAGAGGAAGACTGTCTATACAACCTTCGGGATTGTGCTATCCTTTCAAACGGCTGTGCAGTTATCTCCATTGCAGGACCATTTGAAGATCCTTTCCTGATCTGTTTTGATACTGACGGGGGAATATCCTGGTCGAGGCATATACTTGATGAGGAGAGTTCAAGGGCTTTCGAGAGTAACGGAGAGCTGGTTGTTCTCGAAGACGGTTTCGCAGCCTGTTATCACTCCGAACCGAGGGCAACCGGGATAAATACCGATGTAGCCGTTATAAGAATGGATTCTTCAGGTGAGATTCTCTGGACTTACATTCTGGGGGAGGATGACGAAGATATCTGGATGTCCACCGATATGATTTCCTGTTCCGATGGAGGGTTACTTGTTTCCGGCTGCCCCGGACAGCAGCTCCTCGGAGGGTTCGTATTCAAGCTCAGCTCGGATGGCAGACTTGAATGGATGACGCAGCCGGAGGAAATTACAGGTTTTGCCTTATCGGTTATGCAGACTGTCGACGGTGATTATTCAGTCCTTGTCGGCTACGATAACAGCATTGCTGTACAGCATATAACCAGCGAAGGTCTGGTTTCTGCTCCTGGCACTGTTGCCGAAAATGAGATTCCTTTCAGAGCTACGATCAAGTGCGTCAATAACTCTTTCTGGATTTTCCCTGCTGTTGAGAGCCATGTTCTGTATGCGGAACAATTGTATCCGGATAACGGTACGCAGAATGAGATTTTTGTGCAGCTCCCCGCGAACAGCGAAGTAAAACTTGCGGATATTCTTGAAGGAGGCTTACTTCTGTCAGGTGGTATTGGTGATGGTGATGCTCTCCTGACGCAGTATGATCTTGATGGCAATCTAGTATGGAAGCGGTGCTACAATACGGGAGGAAGGGATTTCCTTTACGGCGCGGATTTTTCGAACCAGGGGATACTTGCGATTGGACAAACACAGATCGATTCCGAAGAAGAATGGGCTTTCTGGATATTGAAGACTGACATCAGCGGTTTTGTAGAAGGAGCCGAGGTCACTGAAAATGGCATCCTGTTAATTGAACCGGACAGGATAGATATAGACCTTTATGACAGATAGCTTCCTCGCCTCCAACCGATACGACGGCTCTGGACAATATCCTACTATTTTAGTATGTAATAGCTTCTTCAAAGGAGGTTGTTATGAAAACGACAGCTGTTTGTCTACTGTTGCTGGTAACAGGAGCATGCCTTGCTTCTGTCGTGGTGGGATCACCCCAGACACCCAGTATGGATCCATTCTGCGCGTCTTGAGGATCTCAGAATCGCTATCAGGTGATAGCACTTTCTTCAGAAATGTCAGGAGCCATGACCATCAGCCAGATCGGCTGGCAGAGGGGCGGATCCTCCGGATCAGCAGCCGGGAACTACAATAACTTCAAGCTTTACGTAGGGCTGGCATCCGCATCCGAACTCTCTAACAGGTACGAGGATAACTACATACCTGGCACCAGGACCCTCGTATACGAAACGGTATCGCAGGTTATGTCCGCCGGTCCAGATGAGTGGATGGTCATTACTCTCGATACTCCGTTCTGGTACAATGGAGTTGACAATGTGATCGTCGAGCTGGAATGGCTTGGCGGAGCAAACATGTTCTACACATACATGTGGGAAACCGGAGTCAGCAGAGGCCTGATGAACAAGGCCGATGTCGGTGCTCCAACAGGAACTCTCTCAACTGCAATGTCTCAGTTGATGTTCGAAGGTACCATGGCTTTAGAGCAGTACACTTTTGGTCACATAAAGACCCTCTGGAGCTTCTGACCCGTACTGAAACAAAGAAAGGGCGGGATTCTCACCCGCCCTTTTCATCCCGATCTATCATTTAACTGGCTGCGATCAGTCTTTATCCATATGAACATCAAGCTGCGGATAGGGTATTGTGATATTCTCTGCGTCAAATGCTTTCTTTATTTTCTCGTTGGTATCGAAGAATACGTTCCAGTAATCGCCTGATTTTACCCATGCGCGTACGGTGAAGTTAAGGCTGCTGTCAGCCATTTCAAGCAGCCCGACAAATGGCGCAGGATCACTGAGTATTCTGGCATCATCAGCCAGTATCTTAAGCAGTATGCCCTTTACCCGGTCAATATCCTCATCGTAGCCGACCCCCGCAACTAGATCGACTCTTCTTGTTTCCTGCGCGGAGTAATTTGTTATGGTGTCGCCCATTATCTTGGAGTTGGGCACGATTATAAGTTTGTTGTCAACAGTCAGGATAGATGTTGTGAATATCCCTACAGCCTCTACGAAACCTTCGCACCCTCCAGCGCTGACGTAATCCCCTTCTTTGAAAGGTTTGAAGATTATGATAAGGACGCCGGATGCGAAATTGGATAGAGAACCCTGGAGAGCGAGGCCTATGGCAAGCCCTGCGGCTCCCAGAATAGCAACGAAAGATGCGGTTTGAATACCCAGTTTGGAAAGGGCTGCAATAACGATGAATGCGACCAGAGCAGCGTAAACAATGCTGCTGACGAATCCTGTAAGAGTTGCATCAAGATCCCGTTTCTGCATAATTTTGCAGATAAGCTTCCTTACGATGCCGGCAACGAATTTTCCAACAATGAAAATGGCCAGAGCGGCAATAATATTCAGCCCGTACATCGCAATTATATCCTTTAACTGCTCCCATATCCCTGTCATTCTATTCCTTCCTCTTTCTTATGTATTAAATCAGAGGCCTTCCATTACTCCTGAAAGGTCCAGCTGAACAATTGTATCATCGTATGTAAGTCCATAAAACTGGTAACCACTTATGATCACCATATCGTTAAATGTCATGCCCGGATCGAAAGTATCGAGGTAAGTTCCATCGTTGTCGAAAACGATAAGATCCCCGAAATCGCTTACCCACAGCCTGCCCTGGGGGTCAATACAGAAGCTTGAAGGAGATGTGAATTGTCCGGGGTGGTCTCCCTCGCTTCCGAACCTGTTGAGGAATCTTCCATCCGGACTGAACTTGAAAAAACTTTCGTTGAAAGAACCGTATGCGAATATGTTGCCGGATCCATCTACGGTTATGTCCGTGCTCAGTTCAGAGCGACCGCTCTGACCGCTTATGGCCTCCTCAAGCAGAAAATCAACGCTCCCATCTGGAGAGAATTTTATGATGTCATCACGGTTGCAGTACCATGCTGCCACAATACTTCCATCATCACAGATTTCTGCGTCGTCGAAACCCCATCCGTCGGGATGCTGCAGTGAGCCTACAAGTTCCCCGGTAGCAGCATCGTGAATGTATAGTTCGTTGCCATAGACCATGTACAGCAGGCCGTTTCTGGAAAGAGCCATTGAATACAGGTGGAATTCATCAGGTTCCGCATAAATCCACTGTGCGGTATAGTTGCCTTCCTCATCGAATATCTGAATTCTGCTTGTTTTCTTTTCTCCTACGTATATGTTTCCCTGTTGATCGACACATATCTGAACAGGATCCTGGAAATACCCCACTCCCATACCCTCCCCGCCGAATTCGAGAACTACTGGAATGGCAGAATCTCCGGTAATGGCCGCAATTGGTCCTTTTAGAATTTCTCCGATGTCAGAGGAGTTCATCAGGAAGAAAACGAGAACACCTAATCCTAAAAGCAGAGAGACAGCCATGGAAATAATCGTTCTGGTGCAGGATCTGCCTATTCTTTGGACATTCAGTATCTCCGGGAGTTGAAAGGAAGAGGCTATTGGAGCGGGATCTGGAGCATGAACTGATGGTCTGACCGGGGAAGCTGATTTCGGCACCATTACAGTACTATCGCAGTAAGGACAGGACAGCATGTCCTGATCTTTCTTAATCTTCAGAGACGCTCCGCAGGAAGGACATTTAAAGTTTTTGATTTTCATACACCACCCCTTTTTGTTCTACCCTGTTATTGATCCGGGTAGAGAATATTCATCAGTTCCATCGATACTTCCCTTACTCCGATGGAATCGAGCTGCTTCCCCTCGAGATAGGAAGCTCTGACCACGGCATTACCTATCAGGATATTGCCCGGAGGAACGAGTATTGAATTACGCAGCCTCTCAAACACTTCCGATCTATGCGCATCCTGAATTGCTGACCCGTCTCCGTTTATCAGCCAGATGGAGACATCTCCCATGATGCCGCATTCAACATCAAAATGAATTTCATTCTCGAATCCCGAGAGAACGTCCCTTCCGATTAGCCGCTCAAGAATTGCCTTCATTACAGGTCCCCGTTGTGGATTGGAAAGGTACCCCGGCAGCTCGATATTAACCGAATATGGGATATTTGAAGCATTGAAATTTCTCAGTGGATGCCCTTCGGAAGGATGAGTTAGCATTTCAACCTTATATCGAGCGGATGGAGGCGGAAGGGGAGAGGGTGAGGTTCGCCAGGGTTTATCTGTTCCGTTTCCCCTGATCCAGAGAAGATGCGATGAATCCTCCTGCAAAGGGTAAATATCTGCAATGATATTCTCGACATACGAGATGGCTCTTCCCCATGTCTCAATGTACTGCTCGTCAAGCGGGTGGGGTTCGATATTGATTCCTGAAAGGTTGGATGGTACGCTTCCATGAACACAGGTGAATGCCAGATGAACAGAAGTGCTGCCGGCAGGAACCACCTCCGTACCGACGCCCCTCCAGGCGGCGGAAAACAGCTGAACGGAATCAGGAAAATCAGTCCAGAAGAAAGCATTTACCTCCTCGGGTGAGTTCACCATGATCGTGTCGCCTGCAAGTGAAAGCCACCGGCTGGTTCTCAGGGGAAGTCTGTCAGGAGCAGAATCGGTACCCCCGGAGCTGAACAGAAGAACAGTTGAAGAACAATCCGCCGCAGGGATCAGCTGCAGTCCGGCGCGAAGGGCTGAATTGTCCTGTATACACTGAGCTGAAGCGAGAGTCATGGCGGTTTCAAGAATTTCTTCTCCTGTGCCCCGGGGACATATGATGATGTAGCCCGACCATCCAGCCCTCTGTATCATCATGCCGCTGCATGCCAGCGACCAGAATTCTTCACGCTGCCAGGAGGTAATACCCTCCCATGGTTCTTCAGGCAGCAGCCCGTCCTTCATCATCACAACAATGATATCCGATGATGCAGTGGTTGAGGGTAGATTGTATACAGGTGTGCCTGTGTTCAGGAGAAGCGAAATTAGAATAAGTAAGGTCAATTAATTATCTCCCATCAGCTGCTCAAGTTCTTCGACTCTTGCGTTTGCCTCATCCGTAACCGATCTGGCTTCATCGATAAGATTGTATGCTCCGGTTATCGCATCCTGAGGGCTTGTATGATGTACTGCCGGAGTTTCAAGCGAGTCCGGCGGCGTCGATGCAGTGGAATCGGGAGCGATTTCAGTTTCCGGTTCTCCACCGCATGCAGCAGAAAGAATGAGTGAAATGACGATAACTATCAAAATTGATTTCATTGAATTAAACCCTTCTCTATAGAATCCCTGAACTTCCGTAGAATTTCAGGTTCTTCAAATCATGCCGGCAGTATGTATAATTTGCAACAGGAACACCTGCCTCGGCAAGTCACGATACTAAGGCTGCACAACCTGATATTTATAGTTAAATCGTAATGGATGGGGAATGTGCCTTGACCAACGGTACTTACTTTACAATAATCCGCACCCGTTCAATATGCGGAGAGGTGGCCGAGTTTGGCTTAAGGCGTACGCCTGCTAAGCGTATGAGATTCACGTCTCCGAGGGTTCGAATCCCTCCCTCTCCGCCATGAAGCTGAACGACCCCTCGTGGGTCGTTTTGCTTTATGGCTTTGATGCTGTTGATTCGGACCTTTGATCAAAGATCAAAATGGTGAGTTTACACTGAGCGAGTGTAGCGAGTCGAAGTGAATCCCTCCCTCTCCGCCAGTTTATCAAATTCTCGGAAATCCCTGCATTCTCAGAAAATGACTCGCATTCCGCGAGTATTGTCCACGGCATCGGCACTTCGCTTATATTCACGGACTGATAATATTCAGAACAACACATATATTAATGTTGATTGGTCAATTACAGGTTGTTTGCACTTAATGCGAATGGAGGGGTTATTGTGAGAATTGTCTCTGCTCTTTCTCTTCTCTCTTTATTTATCATGGGATGCATTCCCGCCGGCATTGATTATCTGAACTATCCCTCTCTGCCAGGATCCATTTCTCCCTGGGGAGGCAATGCCCGTGGGCAGTGCATCGTTCCGGAACCCAATTCGAATTTCATTGCGATTTCCGCCGGTGATGAAATAAGCTGCGGAATCAGGACCGATGGCTCCATCGAAGTATGGGGCTGGAATGTTCATAATGCCCTGGAGATTCCTGAACCCAATACAGGATTCGTTGAAGTGGCTGCCGGCTGCAACGTCCTGGGTCTCAGGGAAGATGGTTCCATCGTTGCCTGGGGAGGGTCCACCAGTACCGGTGATGTTCCGTCCCCCAATTCCGGTTTCATCGCTGTTGCCGTAGGGGGCGGTCACAATCTGGGTCTGAAGGAGGATGGTTCCATTGTCGCCTGGGGATCCAATGGATTCGGGCAGTGCGATATACCCAGCCCGAATACAGGGTTCATAGCAGTGGATGCCGGCTCCAGTCACAGCATGGCGCTGAGGGAAGATAGTTCCATAGTTGCCTGGGGGGGCAATACCTTTGGGCAGTGTGATATTCCACAGCCCAACGAAGATTACACAGCCATCGCTTGCGGTCCAAGTCATTGTCTGGCAATCAGGCAGGATAGCACTATTGTTGCCTGGGGTTGCAATGAGGACAATGAGTGTGAAGTTCCGGATACGAATTCCGGCTTTGTAGCTGTTTCAGGCGGGCACGGATTCAGTGTCGGACTGAAGGCTGATGGCACTGTTGTATCCTGGGGTACCGATGAATACTCGTTCGGTTATCTGTCCCAGACTCCTCAGGCTGATTCCAGTTTCATCGATGTGGATGCTGGATGGGTTCACTGCCTTGCACTCAGGAAGCTGTAGAAGTCTTAACAGGAATCAGGCAATTCCTTGAAACTCAGCCGGGAACGCTCAAACCCGTTCGAACAGTCAGAAACCCGCCCCGAGAGTTCCGTTTAAGAACTTTCTGAACCTATCCGAACAATTCGCTGGAAACTATGGCTTCATGTTTCCCTCGTGGATCTCGCCCTTATACCGGAACAATCCGATGTAGAAGGGATTCCTGAGAATGAAGGGAATCTTGCTCAGAGCAATCGACTTGCCGCTCTGGCTGTTAAGTCCCCACTCGATGGACATCTTTCGCACCTCTGAAGGCGTGTAGTCGCCAGTAGAGTATACCTCAAACAGCTTTCGAACTAGAGGAGCTTTGATATCATCGATATCAATACTATGTGCTCGTGGGTTTTCTATTTGTGTGCTGGAAATATTTGAAAGTGTTATGAAGCTACGCTACCATGGGATTCCGGCTGGGGGGAGAGCGCGCATATTATCCCTCGGCAGGTTGTCAGTGTGCATGAATCCGTCCGGAACATGTCCAATCATTTCGTATACGATGGATCTGCCTGATTCGCTGCGATAAACTTCACGCAGGAAATCCGGGGGATCGATCAGCTGCCAGTCGCTGCCGTCCGGGGTTCGCCGCCACCTGTTTGACAGATGCGGCCTGAGCACGGTAAGATAGCTGTCAATTACTATGTACCGCACGCCATGCTCTGCAAGGCATGGCCAGAGAAGCATCTCGTAATCGTTGGGCATTGTTAGTGTCGGGCGCCTGTACTTCCATATAAACAGTTCTGCATTGGGATATGTAATCACCCATTCATCAGCCCGGACATTATCTTCAAGCCACTGAGAAATCTCCTGAGCTTCCGATGATCGTTCAACAGAGTTTTCCGAAAGAACCAGTCCCAGCGGGTATAAGAACGGCAGAAGCAGCAGTACACCGGCAGCAGAGGCTATCTTCTTTCCTGCTGTTCTGCTCAGTGATAAGAGCCCGGCAGAGCCCAGCCCTGCAACTATTGCGATGAAAAAAGCCAGATACCTGCCGCTGTGCTCGTGAAGAAC
>JAUVIR010000059.1 GCA_030592645.1 Candidatus Fermentibacterota bacterium
CGGGTTCATTTTATCCCTAATACGTGATAGCAAGCCCCACCAGTATCATGCTCCTTGAGATATCAAGAGGTATGGAGAATTGAAACAGGATGGATTCGGGGAGATACACTAAATTCTCATTCGGGCTGCCCGGCGGCTTCAGTTCGTAGCTGCAGCCCAGACGGACACACGCGAAAAATGTGTTGTCCACAGAGCCCCAGTCATGAGAGCCATCCTCAGATTCGGGAATATTGGCCATATCGGGGCCGTAACCCACGTCACTTCCTGCGAAAACCTCAAGATCCCTGTCGAACTTGTGTCCGGCACAGAGAGACAATCTGGGAAGCATCACCTGCATGGGGATCACATAGTTCATATTCAGCATAGCGGATACAGCAGTTGGTTCTACGGGATTCATAAAGTTGTACTTCACCATAGGGCCTACCCCGTACCCGAAGGAAGATACTCCGAGGTCTATCCTGTCGGTTGCCCCGATGGCAAAATCCGCCGTCGGATAGGCTTCAAGGAAATCAACTCTGTTCTCTTCCGCCTCCCGCTTCGAGTCAGCGGAGAAATAGGCGGGCAGAGTAACTCCCCCGGTTATCGTGATGTGATCTTTCCCCAGAGTATGAGCACCCTGCATGACCCCATAGTAACATGATGACAGCAGTAATGTAAAAAGTGTTATGGCAAAAATTATCCTGAGCATTTCAACTCCTTTATTTCAGTTGCGCTAAAGATACATTACTGATTCAAATCGGCAATGTCTCGAGCACCGTGGACTGCGGGAGATTGTTTTAGTATCACTTCAACAGCAAACGGATCTTACTGACATGGAGGATATCATGGGAAAGAAAATTGCTTTTGTACTGAGCGGATGCGGAGTAAAGGACGGCTCTGAAATCCACGAAGCCGTTGCAGCTCTTATAGCCCTGGACATGGCCGGTTACGAAATCATCTACACTGCCCCGGATGTGGATCAGGCTGCCACAGTTGACCACAGCACGGAGAGCACAGAATCTATAACCAGAAATGCTCTGAAGGAGGCTGCCAGAATAGCCAGGGGCGATATCAGACCCCTGTCCGATCTCAGACCGTCCGATTACGACGCTGTAGTATTTCCAGGAGGTTTCGGGGCTGCCCTCACCCTCTGTTCCTTTGCGTCCGATGGTCCCGAATGTTCGGTAAATCCTGAAGTGGAAAATCTCATCAGCGCAGCTCTCAAATCAGGAAAACCGATAGCTGCCATGTGCATTGCTCCTGTAATCCTGGCAAGAACGATTCCCGGGGCAAGACTGACAATCGGCAGCCATCCCGAAACAGCCGCTGCCATCAGCGCAATGGGAGCCGTTCATGTGAATTGTCCGGTGGAAGAGTCCGTTGTGGATGCGGAAAGAAAACTGGTGACAACACCAGCTTACATGCTTGCGAGCGGTCCGGCGGAGGTTTTTGAAGGCGCCTTGAGTATGGTCGAAAAACTGAGCGAGCTTTTCTGACATTCCACGATATAGAAAGAAATGCGGGGAAGCTTTTTGTACTTCCCCGCATTCCTTTATGAAACGATATATCGCTGTTCTAGAACGATGCCTTTATGTCAGCCCAGGTGCTTCGCTGCAGTGCAACAACATATCCGGGGAATCTAATCTCTGCCAAATCTGGAGCAGTTATGGAAATATCATCTAAGTGGCATACAGAAGCTGAGTCTCCATATACTCTGGCTTCAATTATGATCCCTGTATGGCCACTGGCAACCGTCCAGGTGTATGAAAGTTCTTCCCACCCTATTCCTGATGTATAAGTGCCATTCCCACTTGCGCTTCCATTGTATGCTGCAGGATCATTGGGATCATCGTTCCAGTGAGCCCAGATCCTTCCTGAAGGATATCCTGAGGGTGAATCGTCGTAAAACCACAAGTTTACCGTTACCTGATCCCCATCGACAAGACCAACTACCCAGCCAACAAAACCCTGTGGAGTGCCGCTTATAGTCTTTTCAACATAAAGAGCCTGATCGCCGGTATGAACAGGTCCGGGGGGAGTGGTAACAAGATCATCTATGTAACATTCTAGTGGATACATGCCAAGAAGTGTAGCTGTATCTTCCCAGCCATAGTCCAGTGTATAATCAGCAGTCGCTATCCCGGAGAAGACAAAAACCGCTAAAAGCGTCAGAATAGTTTTCATGTCATTTCCTTTCCTGAATATTATTTGTTTCTATTTTAGAACGCCGCCTTTATATCACCCCAGGTTGTGTTTTCAAAAGCCAAGTCCCCGGGGAATCGGATCTCTGCTCCATCTGGAACAGTTACGCTAAGTTCGTCTATCCACACGTCATCACCGGCACTTGAATATGTCCTGCACTCGATCACAAGACCTGTATGACCTCCTGAAACGGTCCATGTATAGGAAGTTTCATCCCAGCCGGTTCCGGGGCCATAGTCGGTATTTCCGTCGGCGCTTCCGTTGTAACCGTAAATATCACCGGGGTCATCGTTCCAGTGACCCCAGATTCTGCATGAGGGAGAAGATCCCGGTGAGGTATCGTATCGCCAGAAGCTACCAGTAACTTCATCGCCGTCCTGAAGGCCTACGATCCAGGCTACAAATGCCTGGGGTGTTCCGGATGGAGCGTTGTCCAGTACATACAGTGATTGTGTCCCGCTATAAACAGGACTTACAGAAATCGCAACAATTACGGAAGTATCAGGATACATGCCCAGAATGGTATCGGTGCCTTCCCAGCCGTAGGTCTCGGTGAAGTCAGCGGAGGCCATTTGTGTGGCCACCAGAAGCAGTAAAATAACAAAGATTGATTTCATCTTTTCCCTTTCTGTTAGAATTTCAAAGCAGATTCCCACACATAATTCATAAACTATTTTTAGATGAATATCAAGCCCGATTTCTTCCCGAAAGGTTAGAAAGGTAAGACCGGCCTTGATTGTCAGGCGCGGCTTCTATCGCGCTTTTCCTCAACCATCGCCTTAACCTTCATCAATCTAGTAAGATTCCCGCGTTCGATCTCATCCAGCTTCAGCCGGATAGCCCTGATAGCCTCCTCCAGATCAGGAATCAGCTTGTATTCAAGGGCGTTAACCCTCCTCCTGGTCGAATCTATCTCCCGGGCAAGCAGGCTGATTGCCTTCTCTTGCTCCGCTAGTTTTATGATCCTGGGAAGAAGGTTCTTATAAACCCTCAGCGATTCATCAAGCTCGACCGGGGTATCGAACATTCCGTAATTCCGGACGTTCCCCTCAATTGAGACCTCGAATACGGGCAGTATCAGGTTCATTATCTTCCTCGTGGAAGTACTGACGCTGGCCTGTGCTCCGGGGTAACGGAGTGCATCAAGCAGCCCCGGTTCTGTCATGGCGGCCCTTGCGAAAAGGAACTCGCCGTAGGCTACGCTGAGCTCCCTCTCCAGTTCTTCCCTCGCGCCTTCGTAATCCGCTATAAGTATCTTGAACTGCCGCATGAGTTCGTCCAGCTTATCCTTCAGAAGCTTGTGCCCCCTCTGCGCAAGTTTAACTTTCTTCCGTTTCCCGAGCAGCTCCATCCGGGTTGCGCTGACAACTGCCGCCATCAGTCGGACCCTGCTTCTTCCGAAACGGGCCAGTACTTGTCGAGCCGGGCGGGGTCTATTCTCTTCATCTCGCCTCTTGGAAGAAGCTTCAGAAGCTCCCAGCCGAGATCGAGGGTCTCTTCAATGTTTCTATTCTCGTGTTCTCCCTGGCTGATGTACCTCTTCTCGTACTCTTCAGCGAATTTAAGATACATCTGATCAAGGGGGCTCAGTGCAGCGGCTCCGAGTATTACCGCAAGCTCCCTGGCGTCTTTCCCGGCGGAGTAGGCTGCCATGAGCTGGTTGAACAGATCCGCATGATCCTCGCGGGTTTTGCCCTTGCCTATACCCTTGTCTTTAAGCCTTGAGAGGGACTCCATAACGTCCATCGGAGGGAAGATTCCCTTCTTATGAAGCTCCCTGTTCAGAATGAGCTGACCCTCGGTGATGTACCCCGTAAGATCTGGAATGGGGTGTGTCTTGTCGTCTTCCGGCATTGTCAGAATGGGGATCTGTGTTATCGATCCTTTTCTGCCCTTGATCCTCCCGGCCCTCTCGTAAATTGACGCAAGGTCGGTATAGAGGTATCCCGGATACCCCCTTCTTCCGGGGACTTCCTTCCTTGCAGCGGATATTTCCCGGAGAGCATCACAGTAGTTGGTCATGTCCGTCATTATTACAAGGATGTGCATATCTTTTTCGTACGCAAGGTACTCGGCAGCGGTGAGAGCCATTCTTGGAGTTGAAATACGCTCTATGGCAGGGTCACTGGCGAGATTCATGAACACAACCGCCCTGTCCATGGCGCCTGTTTTTCTGAAATCACGGATGAAGTAATCGGCCTCCTCGAAAGTTATACCCATTGCGGCGAAAACAACGGCGAAGCTTTCCCCTTCGCCCACGACCCTGGCCTGCCTGGCTATCTGTGCCGCAACGGCGGAGTGGGGAAGGCCGCTTCCGCTGAAAACAGGAAGTTTCTGCCCTCTGACCAGCGTATTGATGCCGTCTATTGAGCTGAAGCCCGTCTGAATGAACTCCGCGGGATAATCTCTTGCGTAGGGGTTAATGGGAGCCCCGTTGATGTTCATCATCTTCTCAGGAACGATGGGCGGTGCCATATCGAATGGAACCCTGGGCCTTCCCTGGCCGTCAAAGACTCTGCCCAGCATCTCCTCTGAAACTCCAAGTTCAACCTGTTTCCCGAGGAACCGCACTTTGCTTTCTGTTATGCTCGTTCCGCTGCTTCCCTCGAAGAGCTGAACCAGGGCCATCCGGCTGTCAATTTCGAGAACCTTGCCGTGGCGTATCTCACCATCGGGAAGCTCTATCTCAACCAGTTCCTCGTATGCGACTCCCTCGACCCTGTCTACCAGCATCAGGGGGCCGGATATCTCTACTGTTGTAGTGTATTCTCTTATCATATCCCCGCCCTCCTAAGCAGTCTGCTCTTTTTCGATCAGATCGTTGATCTGCGAGTTTATATGTTCCTTTATTGCTTCGATATCATCGAGACGATCTTCAGGGATGTAACTCATTCTGGCGACCTCCTCCTTGAGGGGGAGTTCGAAAAGATCTCCAGGCGATACGCCACCGCGGATGGCTTTCTTCATCTCCGCATTGGTATGCATTATGACTTCCATCATTATCTTCTGTTTTTTTATAGAGGTGTACGTATCAACCTCATGAAAGGCGTTCTGATGCAGGAAATCCTCCCGCAGAGACCTTGATGTGTACAGAATCAACTGGTCTTCCGGTGACAGAGACTCCGCTCCAACCAATCTGGCTATTTCAAGGAGATTAGCCTCCTGCTGGAGCAGGGATATGGATTCCTTTATCATTGGTACCCAGTCCGTGCCGAGCTCTTTATCGTAATACTCCTTGAGGTTATCCGTATAGAGGGAGTAGCTGTCAAGCCATCCGATTGCCGGGAAATGCCTTGCGTAAGCCAATTTCGCCTGGAGGCTCCAGAATACCTTAACAACCCGCAGAGTAGCCTGGACCACAGGGTCCGAAAGGTCTCCTCCTGCGGGACTCACCGCTCCAACAACTGTCAGCGCCCCGCTCCTGTCCCCTCCTATACATTTCACATTACCGGCCCGTTCGTAGAATTCGGCGATTCTGGTTCCAAGATATGCCGGATATCCTTCCTCGCCTGGCATCTCCTCAAGCCTTCCGGACATTTCCCTCATAGCCTCCGCCCACCTGCTTGTGGAATCGGCCATAAGGGCAACGGAATAGCCCATGTCCCTGAAGTACTCCCCTATTGTTATTCCGGTATAGACACTTGCTTCCCTTGCGGCCACAGGCATATTGCTGGTATTGGCTACAAGAACAGTTCTGTTAATAAGCGGTTCTCCGCTCTTGGGGTCCTCAAGTTCCGGGAATTCCTGCAGAACATCGGTCATTTCGTTACCACGTTCTCCACATCCGACGTAGATCACCATTTCTGCATCCGCCCATTTGGCAAGCTGGTGCTGGATAACCGTTTTTCCGCTGCCGAAAGGACCGGGAACGCAGGCTGTTCCTCCCTTACCCAGGGGGAAGAACGCGTCTATGACCCTCTGCCCTGTAATAAGCGGTTCCTCCGGCGCCCTTTTCTCCGCTATCGGTCTTGGCTTTCTAACCGGCCAATTGTGATACATAGGCAGCTCAATGGTCGAACCGTCCAGAGTTTTCAGTTTTGCTATGATCGTATCTATATTGAATTTTCCGGCTTCGCTCATCCAGATGATTTTACCTGATACTTCCGGCGGAACCATGATCTTGTGTGTGATAATTTTTGTTTCGGGAACCTCTCCCAGGATTTCACCACCGGTTACGTTCAGGCCAACTGCTGCGACAGGGACGAAATCCCATTCCTTCTCATGATCAAGACCTCTTATACTGATTCCCCGTGTGATCCAGTCGCCGGCCTCTTCACGTATTTTATCGAGAGGGCGCTGAATCCCGTCATATATGGCCGTTACCAGCCCGGGGCCAAGCTCGACAGAAAGGGGTTTTCCAGTAGCTGTCACCGGGTCTCCCGGCTTGAGGCCTCCGGTTTCCTCGTAGACCTGAATTGACGCTTTATCACCCTTAAGTTCAATTACTTCACCTATTAAATTGTAATCGGACACGTACACCAGGTCGAACATCCTGGCATCTTTCATCCCGTCCGCAACAACCAGCGGACCTGCTATCTTGTCAATCGTTCCCCTTATCATCCGTCGCCTCCGGTGGGTTGCGGGTTCTCCTTCACTTCTGTTCCTCGGACATCAGATCAACACCGACTGCCTTAATGATAAGTTCCCTTATCGTATCTTCTCCCCGTCTCTGGGTGCCCGTTATCCCGGGAAGAACAACAACCGATGGTATTGCCATATGAACCGTTTCGTCTATCTGATCCTGGAGATGATCCATCATATCCTCAGTTATCATGATGATGGAGGTCTTCTCCTTTACAAGCCTTGCGAATTGTTTCCGCGCTTCGTCTGCATTCTTCGGAACTACTGTTTCAACACCCAGCGCCCGGAATCCGAGAACCGAGTCTGCGTCTCCTATGAAAGCTATTTTACCCTCAGCCATCAAAGCACACTCCTATCCGCGTGGCAGCCGCTTTTTCAAGCGGTCTTCCTTTACGCCGGCAGATTTTGCGGCAAGAAGTAATCTGAGGTGGCGTATTTCCATCTCCCGTCTTATTACGAAAGCTGCCAGCGGGGAAGGACCGAAGACAGGGAAAGCTCCCTTTTCAAGCAATTCCAGCAGTATTCTGTCACATTCCTTCTCGAATCCCAGAAAGAACCCCGCCTCAAGAGCTTCCTCGAACGCTGTCACTATTCCATCAAATCCTGGAGTTTCTGCGAGCAGACCGGGCAGTATCCTTCTCTGATAAGCTTCGACTATTTCATCCTCTGTATGGTATCCTCCCGGAAGAAGCATTTCGCGGACTTCCTGCCTGGAAATACCGTCAACGCTGCACCTTCCGGCTGTAAGAAAATTCTTCTGTTCAATGCTGGTCATGACGAATGATCTGAAACCGGAGTTTATCTCTACAAGTTCATCTCTCTCCACTGCCGCGGCAAGCAGGTCCATTTTCCTGTCTACCTGCATGGTGGTGACCCTGTCGTTCTCCAGAAGTTCCTCCAGCGCCCGCAGAAAAAGAGGCGGCAGCTCTTCACGGGTTTCAAGGGATACAACAGCTTTTCTGAGTATCTCCGTCTCGATAAGCCCGGATCGTTCGATCTCTATTTCACCATCCGATCCTCTCCCCGAAAGAAGGTTCTTCCATATATACCTTGCGTTTCTCACGTCTCTCCGGTGCAGTATACCCCTTACGAGCCTTTCGTCTTCAGAAAGCTCTATGAGCTCTTCTTCGGTTGCTTCCATGGCTTTGACAAAACAGTCTTCCATACAGTGGAACTGCATGAAGCCGCCGTACCAGGTATCGCCGAGAAGCCGCAGCGCTTCTTCGTCACTGGCCGATGACATAAGCATCTGCCACATTCGCTGATCCAGCAGGGTTGTTTCCGCACCGCTTATTCTACCGTTGGCATAAATGAAACTCTCTGCCATGAGTCAGTTCTTTTCGAGCTGAATGAGGCCTGCGAGCATCATCACTACATCTTCATGCGCAAGCTCCGCTATCATCGGGAAGGTCCCGTTCTGGCTGATCTTGCCGGATTTGAAGATCACACCACCGGTCTTATCGTGTCTTTCGCCTGCAAGAACAAATTCGCGTCCGTCTTTCGAGTTATTTCTCAGGTACTCGGCGGTTATACGGGATTCATCAGCCGAGGATATAACGACCTCTACCTTTCCGCTGAGATCGCAGCCGGCAAGAAGGGATGATATCATCTCGAGATACTCCGTATCCGGGGCTGATGCAAGGTTAACCGCAGCTTTTCCGATAGCATTATCCATCATCGTTCTTCGGGCATTCATAAGCTTCCTGGCAGCTTCCCTGCGAACGTGAAATTCTTTTCTTTTAAGTTCTTCCGCTATACCTGATCTGATCTTCTGTACATTTCTGCTCTGTTTTGCTTCGAGCTCTGCAGCATGATTTGCGAGAGCTTCCAGCTTCTCTTTTTCTGCGGCTTCCCGAATCGCTTGCGCCTTCCCGCTGGCCTCTGTCTGAATCTTTGAAAGGATTGCTTCGAGAGACATTTTCCCGTTACCCTCCTATGCCCTGAAGCATAAGGAATGAAACCAGGAATCCCAGAATCGCGTAAAACTCAACAAAGACCGCCAGAATAAGGGACTTCGCGGAATCATCCGGCTGCTTGGCTGTCATCATTGCGCCGCCGGCACATACTTTCCCCTGATGTATCCCGGAGAACAATCCTGCAAGTGCAATAGGAATGCCTGCTGTAAATATCTGCCAGGCAACATGCATATCCATGCCCGGTGTAACTTTGCCAAGGAGAAGGAAGGCTATTACAAATCCGTATATCCCCTGGGTTCCAGGCAGTGCCGACAGAAGAAGAAGTTTTCCGAATTTGCCCGGATCAACGCTCATCACCCCGGTACTTGCCTGGGCAGCTATTCCCACGCCTACGGCGGATCCTATCCCTGCAAGTGCACAAGCCAGGGCTATTCCCATATACGCTACGAGTTGTTCCACTTATATCTCCCTTCACTCCGCAAGCGAGCGGTGTTTTTATTCTCTTTCAATATGTACATACCTGGGTTCGTATCTGAGAGGTTTGAACGGTACTCCCGTTCCATCGTAAAATTTTCCGAAGAACTCGACAAACTGCAGTCTTGCAGTATGGATGAAACCGCTGAGAGCCGCCATGGCTATGTTGAACGTATGTCCAGCGATAACCACGATGACAGCAAGGACTAATCCAAGCACGGGAATTCCCATCTGATGCAGCAGCATTCCTGCTATCTGATTTATAACCTGTGCAATTATTGCGCTGGAAAGAGCAAGAGCGAAAAGCCTTGAATATGAAAGTACATCTCCAAGAAGGTTGACAATGCCGTACAGCGCATAAGCTCCAAGACCAATCTTACCGAATCCCTTCGCTGAGCGGCCGCCCATGATGAATATCAGAAGAGAGCCTGCCGCGAGCATATAAACGAAAACCTTGTCAAGCGGGCCGTTCATGTCGTAAAGAGCTCCATTCAGGAGGTAATGATTAAAAAGCCACGGGAAAAGACCCGCTGTGGCAAGCAGCCAGCCGGACTGATCAACGACCGCTGCAAATTTCTCTCCGGCTTTCCATCTCTTAACCAGATTCACTACTATTCCCGCGGTTAGCTGCACCAGCCCGAGTCCCAGCGTAAGGTAAAGAAAATGCTTTGATACTCCGAACCCTTCCTGCCCGGGCTGTCCCGGCTGATAACCGGGAAGTATGCCGTTGAGCAGATTTGCCGGAGCCTGAAGGAATCCCGGGAGGCTGTCAAATGGCATGCCGAACCAGCCTCCAAGAAAAATACCAACGAAAATACTGGCAAGTCCCCCCTGAAAAAGCAACTGGAACAGTCTCGGGTTTCCGTGTCTTCTCCGGACGATATACCATCCTGCGGCGCAGCCCAGCGCAAGGGCTATCCCGTAGCCGGCATCTCCTATGCATATCCCGAAAAAGAACGCGTAAAATGGAGCCATCAAGGGTGTTGGGTCAGGATCGTTCCGGGTAGGCTGACCGTACATGTCGGTAAGAATTCCATAGGGCGCTGTCGCTGTTTTCTCCGTCAGCGGCGAGGGGAGTATTTCTCCGCAATCCGGTTTGATCTCCTCAACCGCTACCTCTCCAAGCCGCTCTACATTTTCAGTGAAATCCTTCAGATCTGACGTGCGGATCCACGCTTTAAACAGGTAAATATGCGAGCTTGAGCAAGCTGACCTTGTCGCGACCACCCGCTTCAGAAGCAGACCTGCCGCATCCAGAAGAGTACGGAATCTGCCTAATTCCAGTGCCAGGTTCACCGCTCTGTCATGAAGTGCGGACATTCTTTTTCGAATAAGCTCTATTTTTCTTTGTGCAGCCTCAAGAAGATCCGGAACCATTCCTGTGCGTGTGCCGAAATCCTGCTGTGCGAATCCAAGCTCGGAAAGATCCTTCGTTACATCTCTGGCAACCGATTCATGGGTAACGACAACAACTTTCTCCAGTTTTTTCTGTTTAAGTACAACCTCAAGATGGAACAGAGGGATATCCTCCTCCATAAGATGAGCTTTCGCTATGGCTTCCTTTTCAAGCGTTCCCGCAATCATTCGGCAGTCGCCTTTTCTTCGGAGCTCCTCAATCGGAACCGGGAGGTCCTGCCATAACTGAAGGAATTGCTCTTCCTGCCGCAGTTCCTTCAATGCTCCCTCAAGCTTGGCTTTCTGCACGGCAACGAACCAGGCTCTTCTTGCGTCCTCAAGAAGCCGACGGTCCTCCAGGAGCAGCATAAGCTCATCTTCTGTCAGGGAAGGCGGCGGGCCGGGTACGGAGACCTCTCCTCTTGTCTCCTCCTGAAGAAAAAGAATCGCTTTCTCAAGGCCGGAAATTTCCTCAACCATGTCTTCCGTATAAATGCTTGCAGGTTTTAAGAAGCTTTCCTCTTCGGAAATATCCAATTCAGACAGATCTATAAGATGTATCTTTCCAGACGCTTCAATTGTATTGAGAACCATTTCCTTTCTGAACGAATGGCACAGAATCTCTATCTTTGAAACGGCGTCCAGACTCATCTGCCGGAGCTCCCGCTACTCATGATATACTCCCTGAGACTTGCTGTCGCGGCTTTCTCAAGTATTTCTTCTTTCCCGCTTTGCAGCTTGAGCTTCTTCTCTGTTTCGCCCTGAAGACTGTTCGAAAGGTCGATTATTTTCTTCTCTACTTCTTCTTCGGCAATCCTGGTGATTTCGTTCAGCTGCTCATCTCTTTCTTTATTCTGGGAGTCCAGCAGATCCGGTATGGACACTCGTATTATCTGAGCTTCCTTCTCAGCGTTTTCCAACTCCAGCTGAGCTTCTTTCTCTTCCCTGTGAAGTTCTCCCAGCTTTGACATTTATTACCTGCCTTTCAGATGGATAACAGATACAGCATGAGCTTCTGCGCCGGGCTTATCCCCCCCGATGCGTGCTATACCTCCATAACAAAGTCATTTGTGGATATTACTTATGAAACTACTTTAAGTGATTTTGCATTTAATTATATATCAACTTGTTACGGAGTTATCCACAAATTTCAGATCTTTTCAACATTTTCCACATTAAGCTCAGAATCGTTGACACGGTTCATCTTGCATGATCCCTCGAAGAAAACTCCGTCCTCGATAATGAGAGATCGTGTGAAAATATCTCCCTCAAGGCTTGAACCGCTCTGCAGTTCCAGCTGATGCTCCGCTCTGACGGTTCCCTGTATCCTGCCGCCGATAACAGCCTGGCTTACGGTCACGTCCCCTGTGATTACACCGGCTCGGCCGACGGTCAGTGTTCCGGTAACAACAACTTCTCCGTCCACGGTACCATCGATTCTAAGGCCGCCATCTACTCTGATAGCTCCTTTGCATAGACTCCCGGAACCGAGAATAGAATCTATGGTGGAGGGCAATTCCTTTTTAGTCATATTCTTCGGTTTCCTCTTTTCTTATTTCAATCCAGCGAGTCTTCTGGTACTTGTATTTCTATTAGAATATTCTCAAGCTTCTCTCTGTATTCAATCAGCTGCTGAATCTCCGATTCCAGACTCTCCAGCCTCACTTCAATATTCCTTCGTACGGCAAGGGAATCCTGCAGCTGCAGTATCTCACTTCTCAGTTTATCTGTTTCTCCCGCGCTGAGCAACCCGTATGCTACAATTATTGTGGATGCCGTTATCAGCAATAAGGCCAGTCCCAGAAGAACCCTGAGAAGGTAAAGCTTCGGGCCGCTTACATTGAACTGGTGGAGCGTTTTCCCTGTGTTGGAGATAAACGTCGCCGTGAAACCCTTTTCAGGCAATTTACTCCCGCCTGTTCAAGTGCCGTATGCGGTAAACTAAGCTGATGGGCTCTCGTTTGTCAACAAAGTCCATCTCAATCAAAACCTTTCCAGTAATTTCCGGATCTTCTCAGCGTTCAAGCCCATGCCCAGTGATGCCATCAGGAAGAGTCTGAGTTTGTGTCCCTGCATATCTCCCGCAAGAATAGCTCCTCTTCTCTCGAGGTCCGCCCCACCCCCGGGGTAATTATATACTCCAAGCACCCTGCCGATGTAGCACCTGCTGGTTATACAGACTATTGTTTCCTTCAAAACCGCGTACTGGATTGCTTCTGCAGCCTCAGGCGGGACATTTCCCCTTCCAAGGGCTTCAACGACCAGCGCTCTGTCTCCTCTGTCAACGCAGTATCTTATTTCTCTGGCTCCAAGCCCCGCTGCTGTTCTGATCAATCCAACCCGCTCGTCCAGTTTCAGTTCGCCCCGGGGCAGCTGCATTCTTCTCATGGGCTTTCGCTGGAGCAGTATCCTGTCCTGGTCCACAAATCCAAGGGGGCCATACCCCGGTGATTTGAAGCTGCTTACGTTACTTGTGTACGTTTTGGTCACCCTGCTGGCGGAATGGATCTCGTCGTTAAGAACTACGGTAACTCCTAACTTATGAACTTCGTGATTGGAGGCGGTCAGCAACGCTCCCCTTACATTTCTAGGGCCATCAACACCCATTTCCGACTGGCTTCTCATAGCAGCCGTGAAAACGACAGGAATTGTGCTCCGCAGATATATATCCGCAAGGAA
>JAUVIR010000062.1 GCA_030592645.1 Candidatus Fermentibacterota bacterium
ATCAGGTTTACCGTCAGGTTCCTACTACGTGAGGATGATCTCAGGTGATGTTATCATGCAGATGGAGTTCACCATTGTAAGGGAGTAAGTTCTCAGAAGTTTAAGAGATAATTGCACGATCTCGACAGTTCTCCAGGCTGTCCGATAATGCAGCATCAGCATAAAGAATCACATATTATCGTCAAATACTTCCAGTATTCTCCTTAAATCTGTAATCATTCTATCTCAGCTATGAGGTTCTTCTGCTCAATATCCATCGTCGGACAATCTCCTGGCTCAGGTTTTACACTTCTCTACACTGTGAACATTGAAATTACCGGCAGTTCCAGACAACTACTGGCTAACAGGATATTTGAAGTCTATCGGAACTATATGACGACGGAGGGGCAAAAGTAAACGGAGGATGCCTGCCATTGGGTACAATGTATACTGTACTGGAAGTGATGTGATTTGATTGAGAACAATGGCTGTAACTGTCACAGTGTTTATGTTCGCAGTACTTTCTTCGGCAGATGCCGATGAAGAAATGGCGCTGAAGAGGCTGATGAACATCGTCTCAGTTCTTCAGGAACTTGGAGATGAACTGATGATGAAACCTGTTACCGGTACACTTGCGATGGGTGATACTACTTCTTTTTAAATGAATTTTAACTGCGAGTACATGTACCACGTTCACATCTGGTCCGATTCATATTTAACATAATGGAATTCTGGCTCACCGACTCCCGGGGAAGATTCACAACATCTCCGGTGGCGATAATGCCTTATTGACTGCGTATCCTGATTCTACGGAAGAGTAGCAATAGGAAACTGAATATTCCACCATTCGGTTCTCTGCTTCCAAAACGGGCCAATAGTCCCGATACGCCTTCAATTCCATCCAGAAACTGATCATATTTCCTGAAATACTCTCTATCAAATATCCTTTTCGACAAATACCCACTTGAAATTCGTCAGAAAGCGCCCACCTATCACCTCCCGGTGAAAAGTGAAGCGCCTGACAGCCCAGCCTCAGGTCAGGTGAGGCGTTGCGATTGCTTTCGGAATTACGTTAACAGCTTCTTTACATTCAGGGCAGGCGTAGACATCGTTCTTGAAGTGACATACATCTATCCTAGCTGATCTCGCTGTCTATCTGCTTCTGTACCCTGTTGAAAAGATAATCCCCTTTGAATCCCGAGGCGTCCAGAAGGGCTCTTGTCAGGTCCTGCGTTGTGGTCTCAAGTTCTTCCATGAACTGACCCTGGGCATAGTATCGTTTACCCTCGCTGTCATTTTCATCAAACAGTGCATTAAGTGATTCCTCGATCATCTGATCAAGACCCCAGAGTTTTATATGAAGAAGCTCATGAACTACAACCTGCTCCAGAAAGGCAGGATCAAGATCCGATCTTATCATCACGGCAGCCATTCTGTTACTGCTGTCTATTTTGACATCACCTGATTTACGCCATTCCGCAGAAACGACAACAGGGCGAATATCCCAGTCACTGAGGCTCAGCAGCGGTTTCCATTTATCAAGGCATTCACTGATCATTTTCTCGTCTACAGGTCTCACTCTATTCCATCCTGTCTGTTTAAGATGCCGCTCATTCAGGTGAATAACAATAAAGACCTGGATCGGATTAGGCAACTTCCTGAACAGTATTCGATGGATGCTCGATTACCCCGGAGAAAAGTCCGAAGCTATGCTCTACGGTTTATTGGATAGAGTGCTTGCAGTGGAATCATGCGAAAGCAGGCCTGCAATTCCCTGAGTATCTATTTCGGGATAAAACAACACTTTGACGTACGGACATCAAGTCTCTATTATTAGTTTAGTGTTTTCAGTCAAAGGGGGGGGATCTGATCCTATGACCGATTCTTTGCAGGAGCTGGAGAACAGACTTGAATCGGCAGCAGATATGGAGCGTATCGAGCTTCTAATCGAACTTTCCACGAGAAATTTCAAGATCTCACCCGCTAAGGCTGTATCCTTCGCTGAAGAAGCTCTTGTTCTGGCGATTCATGCCAGGTCCAGATCACTTGAAGCAGATTCTCTTAACGCACTGGGTAGAGCCAACCTGGGGCAGCTTGCCCATATTGAAGCCCTGAAACACCTTCACAGAGCTCTTTCGATTTACGAAGAAATTGATTCACAGGAGGGTGTAGCAAAGGTGCTTGGGAATATCGGCCTTGTGTACCACTCGAACGGCGAGCAGGAAGATGCCCTTGAATACCTTGAGCGAAGCAGAGCACTCTTCAAGGAATTCGGTAACAGGAATCAGCTTGCAAATAACCTTAACTCATCGGGTCTGGTTCTTCTAAGTATGGATAGGAATGAAGAGGCACTGAAAATACTCGAAGAATCTCTGGCAATGGCTGTTGAAGAGAACGATACCAGAACGATCAGAAGTTCAACCAACAACATTGGTATTCTCCATTATAAGAACGATAACCTGGAAAAGGCTATTGTCTTCTTCAAGAAAGCTTCAGAGCTCAGCGAGCAGCAGGGGGAATTGAGATCGTTAGCCGGCAACTATATCAACATAGGTACAAGTTACCTTCAGATTGGTAATTACGATGAAGCACGTGAATATCTGAACAGGGGCCTGCAAACCGCTGAGCAGTCAGAAGCATTTGATTTCATGCTGCAGGGGTGCCACTCCCTCTGTGAACTCTATGAGAAAGAAGGGGATTTCGAGAAGGCTCTGGATTATCACCGGAGGATGGGCGAGCTTGAGAAGAGACTCTTCTCCCTTGAGAAAAGCAAGATAATTGCAGAGATAGATGCGAAATATCAGACTGAGAAAGCCGAACAGGAGGGGGAGATCCACCGTCTCAAGAACATAGAACTGTACGAGAAGAATCAGCTGATAAAGGCTCAGGCAGAATCACTCCAGAAAGCCAATGTAAAAATAAGTGTTCACAGAGAAGAATTGATCCTCAAGAACGTGGAACTGGAGAAACTTCTGAAGGAGAAGGATGATTTCCTGAGCAGGATGGTAAAGCATATCTCTGACGGGGTGATGATAGATGACCAGAGCGGCAGAATTCTTTACGCCAATGACCGCTTCCTGAAGATATTCGGTCTTTCCAGAAGTGATATCGAAAATATGGATCCTTTCAAGTGTGTCGCGCCGGAATGGAGAGCGAAGGTCCGGGATTATCACACTCGGCGCATTGCAGGTGAAGATGTTCCCGACAGATTCGAATTCGAGGGCATTAAAAAGGGCGGCGGCAGGATGTGGCTAGAAGTCGGCGTTGCGGTTGTCGAGCAGGACGGCGTTGCACAGGGCACCCAGTCACTGGTACGGGATATTACCAGCAGAAAGATACTTGAGGCTCAGCTTCTGCAGTCGCAGAAACTCGATGCTGTCGGAAGACTCGCGGGGGGAGTAGCACACGACTTCAACAATCTGCTTACGGTGATAAAAGCTCATTCCGAGTTCATGATTACAGATCTTCCCGATACACACCTCCTCAAACCGGATGCCGAGGAGATAAGCAAAGCAGCTGACCGGGCCTCCACACTCACCAGACAGCTTCTGGCTTTCAGCAGGCAACAGATACTCCAGCCAAGGGTTCTGGATCTGAGCATGATCGTATCCGGGCTTCAGAGGATGCTGGCCAGGTTACTGAGTGAGGATATACAGTTTGTCACATCCTTCTCGAAAGAGGCAGGATGTGTATTCGCTGATGAAAGCCAGTTCGAACAGGTTATCGTCAATCTGGTGATAAATGCAAGGGATGCCATGAAATCGGGCGGTATACTCACAATCGAGGTAAACAACATCGATATTGATGCACACTCACTGGTAATCAATCCAGATATTCACACCGGTCAATACGTACAGATATCCATCAGCGATACGGGAAGCGGAATGGACGCAGACACTCAGGCGCGTATCTTCGAACCCTTCTATTCCACCAAAATCAGCGAAGAGGGCAGCGGCCTGGGCCTTGCCATGGTATACGGTATCATAAAGCAGAGCAACGGAGTTATTGAGGTGAGCAGTGAGCCCGGTGTAGGTACAACATTCAACGTATACCTGCCAAGAGTTCAGGGAGAATACGTTCCCGCTGAAGTGCGGGTTTCAAAGAGCACTGAAGCCGGCAGGGGGGAAAGAATCCTTCTGGTTGAAGACGACGAAGCTCTGAGGAAAGTGATCCACCAGTACCTCTCCAGAAAAGGATACAATGTAATATCAGCCGGGTCAGCGGAAGAAGCGGGCGATTTGTTTAAAAGCAGCAGCACACAATTTCAGTTCCTTCTTGCAGATATTGTATTGCCCGGCATAAATGGTGTGGATCTTGCTTCACTCCTGAAGGAAAGCGGCTTCAAAGGCAAGGTACTCTATATCACTGGTTATGCAAGGAGCGAAATCCTCCCGGTTGAAATGGATACTATCGATATTAACCTGCTTGAGAAGCCCTTCAGCCTTACCGAACTCAGCCTGCGGATAAGAGATTTACTGGATACCGAATAAGGTATCTATTCTCTTTCCTTTGAATCCTCCTTTACATGCAGATACAGGGAGTTGTCTATCCTCTGTAATGTGAGTACAATCCACTGTCAGTTTCAATAAATGCAGATATTCAGGGGGGATATAATGAGCAGGGAATTCACTCTTCGGGAAAAATTCAGCTATGCATTCGACACAATGATGTCACGAGGTACAGCCGGCCTGATAATCTGGTTAGGGGTTCTTTCAGCAATACTTATCGTTCTTTTCTCAATACTTATCCTTTCTACGGGCACTGCTCCCAATGACGAAGGTTTTCCCACACTTCTCTGGATGAGCCTCATGCGGACTATGGACCCCGGAACCATTGGCGGAGATGACGGCAGTCCTGGATTCCTTCTGAGCATGCTCATTGTTACATTCAGCGGAATTTTCATTTTCAGCGCTCTCATAGGTATTCTGACTACAGGTCTGGAAGGAAAACTTGAAGCTCTCCGCAAAGGCAAATCGAGAGTTGTTGAGACAGATCACACAGTTATTCTGGGCTGGTCCGAACAGGTTTTCACAATTGTCTCGGAGCTCTCAATAGCAAATGAGAATCAGAAAAATCCCTGTGTTGCGATCATGGCCGACATAGACAAAATTGAAATGGAGGATTCGATCAGGGAAAAGGTGGCGAACACGGGCAATACCAGAGTAGTATGCAGAACGGGAAATCCTGTTGAACCGGCTGATCTTGACAGAATGAGCCTTCACACTTCAAAGTCCATCATCATCCTTTCTCCGGATAGCGACAATCCCGATCCTGAAGTGATCAAAACCATGCTGGCAATAAACAGCAGAACTGCAGATAGTAAGAAACCGGTTCACATGGTGGCCCTTATAACAAACCCTGATAATGTCCAGGCTGCCCGCATTGTAGGGGACGATCAGGCTGAGATAGTGCTGGCAGGCGATATAATCGCCCGGCTGGTGGCTCAGACGTGCCTTCAGTCGGGACTTTCAGTGGTCTATCAGGAACTGCTGGATTACGGCGGGGATGAGATCTACTTTTATAATGAACCATCTCTCACCGGGAAGACACTTGCAGAAGCAATACTCATGTATGAGTCAAGCAGCATAATCGGGCTGCAGAAAGAGGGAAAGGCTCCCGTTCTGAACCCGCCGATGGACACCAGGATAGAAAAAAATGACAATATCATAGTTATCTCTGAAGACGACGATACTGTGGTTCCCTCAGGGCTCACAAGCCCGGAGATTCAATCCGATCTCATATGTCACGTTGAAGAGGAGGAAAACGGCCCCTCCCGGATAATTATGCTGGGCTGGAACTGGCGTGCTCCTATCATTATCAGAGAGCTGTCCAACTATCTCAGGCCCGGATCGTACCTCAAACTCATTGCGGATGAATCGCTCTGCAAACCGACACTTCCTTCCGGTCTTTCGAACCTGCAGGTGGAATATGCCGCTGGTGATACTACCGACAGGATCATCCTTGAAAATCTTTCATTTGAAGATTACGATCATATTCTTATTCTCAGTTACTCAGACTCCATGGAGGCCCAGGAGGCAGATTCCAACACCCTTATGACCCTCCTTCATATTCGCGACATTGCCGGCAGACTTAATGAGAATTTCTCCCTCATTACAGAGATGAGAGACATCCGTAACAGAAACCTTGCGGAAATAACAGGCGCCGACGATTATATAGTAAGCGATCAGCTACTCAGTCTTCTTCTCACGCAGATATCCGAAACAAAAGAATTGAGCGCAGTATTCTGGGACCTCTTCGATCCGGATGGCTCTGAGATATACCTGAAACCCGTATCAAGATATGTGAAACCGGGAGAACCGGCGAATTTCTACACAGTAGCAGAAAGTGCTTCACAGATGGGCGAAGTGGCATTCGGATACAGGATCACATCCCGCAGGAATGATTCAGACAATGCTTACGGTATTATCGTCAATCCTCTGAAGAGTAAATCCATTGTGTTTGACAAAGACGATATGGTGATCGTGCTGGCAGAGGATTAATCGAGAACGACGAAGCGCCTTATCTCAATTTGATTCCCCGAGGAGATTCTCGCAAAGTACATGCCCGGAGAAGCGACAGAAAAGGATGTATCATGGGTTCCTGCGCTGAATTGCCCCGATTCGGGAATCTGTACCGTATGACCGCTGACATCGTAGATGGTAACACTGATATGTGAATCCCCAGCAAGGAAGAATTGCAATGTGGTTATCCCCAGGGTCGGATTCGGATGTGGGTATCCGCACAAAAGGTTGCAGTCTGCTTCCTCGAATCCTTCACTTATACCGGTCCCGTCATTCCATGCGTACCTCAGGTCATGATCGGGATATCCTGCCCAGTATACGATATGTGGTCTGTCAAAAGTATCCAGAACCAGATCCGGGTCACCTCTGCGGTAAAAGTAATCGGGTAAGGTATCGACCAGTTCATACTGCCAATCAGAATCGTTCCAGCTTGCGTACATGAGATAATCCTCATCAACCAGGCAGTAAGCAATATGCGGCTGATCTGCCGAATCCAGCGCGATGGAAGTACCATACCCGAAAGACCCGCTGTCGCAGGCATCCACAGTCTCTATGTGCCACCCGGAACCGGTCCAGTAAGTATAACGTACTTCGTTTCCAGCGTTGTAGGAAATATGTGGAACACCTTCTCCGCTCAAAGCCAGTGAAGTACTCATGCACTGTTCGGAGAGTGAGTCGATTTCCTGAAAAGACCATTCGCCAGTCCCGTCGGCACTCGCGTATATGAGAATATCCGGGTACCTCCGGGCATAGGAGATATGAGGGAAATTATCCGAATCAAGCATCAGTGATAAAAACCAGCCAGCATTGTTTCCCGCATCAAGATACTCAACGTTCCATATAGAATCCGATAAGGTGGCATATCCAATTGCAGAACCAATATCATGGTTGTACGCAATGTGAGGTTGATCATTTTCATCAAGAGTTAATGAAGTCCCGGATACACTCCCTGCATATGGTAATTCATCGATCTGCCATACAAGTGACTCATCTCGAGTAACGTAGAATAACGGCCCGTGACCAAAGGAAACATGTGGTGCATCCGTGGAATCAAGTGCCAGCGATACATACGAAATGTTCGGATATGTAAGGCTGTAAGCGCAATCGATCTGCCACTGGCTCCCATCCCATTCGGCATACTTCACACCTGTTTCTTCAACGGGATATGCAATGCAGGGATATCCGGCAGAATTGAGCGCCAGAGATGGGTTTATTCCAGGAATATCCACATTTTCAATAATCCAGTCGGAAAATGCGGTAGACCCGAACGTGAGGAACACCAATACCAGTAATACGAATACCTTCATCTGATTCAACCCCCTAAGTCACCAGGAAGTTACATACTAGTTTATAAACTAACCATTGGGAATAAGCCTGTCGAGTCTCAGAAATAGACTGATAGGCAGAATATCATTCTAATATTCTATCATATAGAGAATCGGGTAATCATATTCAAACACAGGTATTCCTAGAATGCCGTATTCAGAAATATGAAATTTCCAGTTCATGATGTTTTCAATACCTGGAATGACAGCTGTTTCAACAATTTCAAGATTGCCGGGATCGATGATATCAAATACAGCGGCATCCTCAAATGCACGCTGAACCCATAATCTTCCCTGGCTATCAGAACCGATATCTCCGATCATTGGTCGATATTGATATGGTTCCCATTCGATAAACCTCTCACCCGATGTAGCGGAGTACAGTGAACCTTCAATGAATTCTTTTTCGGCTGCAATATCTGAGGTACTTTTCTCAACAGCTGTATATGGAAGAACAATAGTATCTAAAGGAGTAGCATCAACATCATATAAATAGAGTACAGGCTCTGTCAGTGGATCAGGAACTACGAATACAGTGCTGTCGATAACTGTGAAATTTACATAATGATACCTGTCTATTTCGAATATTTCATCTGGATTATTCGCACAATATTCTGCCTGATAGAAAACAGCATCTTCCTGATTTGGGCTGAATTCACTCCAGATTGCTATTCTCCTGTCAATAGACATGCCGGCATTTGTCATGCCCAGCCTATTTACAATTCCAACGATTCCATGAGGGCCGTATGATTCCATTTGCTTGATAGAACCATGCTCAAGCAGTTCTGAATCCAGGTACTCCCACTCATTATTGAAGCGGGTCCATTGGAAATTATTAACAACGCATATTGACCCATCACCGGTAATTACGAGCTCTGATGGTGCGTTGAATTCACCAGGCCCTTCTCCATAACGACCTGTCTGCTGAATGAACTCTCCTGTTTTAGAGAAAACAAGGATACAATTCCGGATTCCATCAAGAACAATGACCTCACCTTGCGGGCCTCTCTCCACACCGGAGATACGACCAAATACGTAATTGCTATCTCCATACATAATACCAATTGAGTCAACTATTTGAAGTGTGCCATAAGGAGCTGAATCAATTGTATCTGTTCGATGATCATCTGAGCATGAGATACTCAGAACAAGCAGACAAAATATCAAGGGTCCCTTATTCAGCATATCCTAGTTCATCACCGCCACCGGAGCTTCGTGGGCAAGGGAGTAATGACCGGAGGTGATAACCTGGTCGCCCTCTTCAATTCCCGCTTCAACTCCTTCTACAATGGATACAATGCCTCTGCCCTCAGGGCCCAGCGCAACGTAGCGCCACTGGGCGTGACCGTCCACAACTACGAACACCATATCACGGTCATCCCTTATCAGAATCGCCTCCTGGGGTACTACAAGCTGATCCGGATGCACCGCTATAACTATCTCAAGCCTTGCGGTGGCACCGGTTCTGAGGTTTGGTATTGCAGGAAGATCGATAATGACCTCTCCAGCCCTCATCGAAGGGTCGATGACAGGGGATACAGATGCGACAGTTCCAACCACTGTAGTGTCGTTGAGAGATGGAATTGTAACGTAGACCCTCTGGCCGCTCGCGCAGCGAGCCAGTTCACGCTCATCGAGATTCACCTTCGCCTGGAGGCTCCAGGGGTCTATGATCTCTCCAAGGAGGGTGCCGGGGTAAACAACCATCCCTTCCCTTGCCGATACATCGGACACCAATCCATCAAAACCCGCCCTGATCGCAGCGTTGCTGTACTGGGTCTGAGCTGAAGAGAGGCTTGTCTGTGCGTCGGCCAGCCCTGTGGTCTGGCGGAGCATGCTTTTAACTTCCGGTGTAAGTTCCCCTCTGTAATTCTCACATTCGAATTCGTACAGGGCCTGTGAATTCCGGTAAGAGCTGCTTGCGCTTGACAACCTTGAAGCGCTCTCGCCGGAGGCGATCCTGAATATGACCTCTCCATCGCTTACTTCCATGCCTACATATTCAGGGGCCTGAACTATTTCCCCCTGGATCTGTGCGGTGAGGCGCTGGGTTCTTGCAGATGCTATCCTTCCCGTTGATCCTACGACCTCGAACAGTGTATCAACTGCGGATACTGCTGCCGTTACCGGCAGCGGGGAAGGTTCCAGGGTCTCCATTTCAGCCTCTTCTTCCTCACCGCCGCAGGCGGCAAGAAACAGAACAACAATGAATAAGGCGAAAGCTGATTTTCTAATCACTTCTTCTTCCTCTCTTTCGTAGGAGCGTGTCCGATAATGTGCATTGAGCAGAATATTCTCACGGCTGAGATTGAATGCTCGTAGATTTGAGGAGAATACTGGATGTATTTGACGATAATATGCGAGTATTATAGCCAGCTGTGTGGATTTTATGCCGATGCTTCATTGTCGGACACGCTCCTTGAAGTCAACTGTATAAGTGCAGGCAGAGATATCAGTACAAGGGGCGTGGAAACAACCATACCGCATACAACGGTAAAAGCCAGATTCTCCCAGAGGTCATTGCTCTGTGACATTGGCCACAGGACAAGTGGAAGGAGCCCCAGAATCGTTGTAGCGCTGGTCTGCAGGATAGGCCTGAGCCTCTCAGCAACCACCATGTCCGCAACTTTTTTGACATCAATACCCGTTTTCATCTTCTTCTGAAAACTGTCTACCAGTAATATCGAATTGTTAACCGCAATGCCAACGAGGAAAACGCTCCCTACGTAGGCTTCCGGAGTGAATACCTTATCGAATAACCAGAAACCGGCAACAACACCCACCATTGCCATGGGTATCACAGCGAGAATATAGAGCGGAGCCTTGAACGATTCGAAAACTATCGCTGTTACAGCGAATACAGCAAGGATCGCAAGCAGGACAATCAGGTCCATATCGGTATCATCATCCTGAAGCCAGAATGGAATGTACGTTTCCTGGTGAATCCTGTATCCTGAGGGAAGTTCAAGGTTATCCAGAAGTGTCACCCTGAAACGGGCTGCCATTCTTTCAGCTCCCATGAACGAGTAGGCAACTGTGCGAATGTACTCTCCGTTTTCCCTTACTACGGAACCCTGAACATCAAGTGTGTCGATCTGAATTATGTCACCTAGTTCCATTGTTCCGCCGCTGGTCATGATACGGCTCTCGAGTACATCGGAAAGCTCCGGATTCTCCATGCCGTCAATTCTGAAAGTCATATCCATGCTTTCGTCGCCTACCTGAACCTCGGCTCCGTACCCTCCTGAAAGGTTGTATCTGAAAGCCTGGAATATCTGGAAGGGATTCACACCCAGGTCAGCGAGTTCCTGCCTGTCGAAAACCACAGCTAGCTGGTTGCGCTCGGGCGTTCTCGGATTCCAGTTGATATCCACCTCACCTACTCTTGGATGACGCTCCAGCATAGTCATCATAGCCAGGGCAATGTTCTTGAGCCCCTGGTAATCGAATCCCCGCAACTCGATTGTCTGCATCATCCCGGCGCTTCTGGTGCTTCTCCAGTACGGTTCGGGGTTCATCCCCCTCACATACACACTCCTGGTTCCGCCTATGGTCGTGGCAAGTGCGACCGCTTCGGCTTCGATCTGAAGGCCGTATCCGGTTTCAACAGCCTCATCTGTAATAATCGAATAAATAGTGGCGCTTTCTCCATATACCGAGGTTCTTGTTGATTTAATCCCGTCGCTGTTAGTGAGGATATCTTCAAATCCTCTGGTCGCATCATCCACAACATCCTGAGGTGTGCCCGGGGGGAACCGCAGCGATACATATATGTAATCAACTTCGAAGTTGAAGCCCCAGTCCTCTCCTTTTTCAACTTGAGTGATGAATATGTAGACCCCTCCTGCCACAAGCAGCAGAGAGAAAAGAACAGCTATCAGAGGCCGGTGATGGAGAACTGCTATCATCTTTGCAAGATGCCTGTCCCATTTTCTCTCTCTGAACCATTTGTTCGATTTCCACCTTCCCGCTATTGAAGGAACCAGCGTCAGGCAGATGAAAAATGAGGCAGTAAGTGTGGCAGCGATCGTAAAGGCAAACGGCCGGTAATAGAGTTTCAGAAAACCTTCACTGGCAAGAATAGGGACCAGAGCAACCATAGTTGTGAGTATGCCCCCCAGAATAGGCATCGCAACTTCCTTCGCGCCGACCCTCGCAGCCTCCATCGGAGACATTCCCTGTCTCCTTCGGAATCCTATGGCTTCAAGAACGACTACGGCACCATCGACAAGAAGCCCGAAGGCTATGGCAAGTGCGCTGAGTGTCAGCACATTGATGCTGTACCCGGCAAGATATACTGCCGTCACAGCCATTGCGGCTGAAAAGAGAATTGAGGTCAGTATCAAAGGTGTG
Organism: Candidatus Fermentibacterota bacterium; assembly: GCA_030592645.1. Lineage (GTDB taxonomy): Bacteria > Fermentibacterota > Fermentibacteria > Fermentibacterales > JCC-6 > Aegiribacteria. Next base: position 12,179 of record JAUVIR010000062.1, read on the forward strand.
GAAAGGGGGCTGTGGTTGAGCAGCAGAAGAACAAGAATAATGGCAGCTAATGAAACAAGAGCCCTCCATGAGAGTTCCTCCAGATCACTGGTTATGCCCTCGGTGCCGTCCTCCATGAGGTTAAGCTCTATGCCCTCCGGGAGTAAGACTTCAAGTTCCTCGATCTCGGATTTGACCAGACCTGCCACACGGACAGCGTTGCTCGAAGCGCTCCGGTCTATCGTAAGGCTTACCTGATCCATTCCGTTGTACCTGAATATGTTATCAAAACTGTCGCTGTAATCCACCATTATCCTGCTGGTTACATCGGATAGCGTGATGTACCTTCCTCCCCGATTCGAGACAACAAGATCATTCAACTCGGCAACATTGGAAGGAACGGTAGAAAGGCGGATAACCGCTTCGAGCCCGGATGTATCGACCGCTATTCCCGCATTTCTGTCCACAAT
>JAUVIR010000073.1 GCA_030592645.1 Candidatus Fermentibacterota bacterium
ATATTCCATCTCCGGGTAACCTCTTCCTGCGCATCTTTCAATAGTTTAGCAGCATGCTCCGGTTTGGTTTTCGTCAGGCTCTAGAAACGGGCTTCAATATATGCGAAGTCCTTGAACGAGATCGAAGGATCCTTGCTGTCAAGCATCAGAGGTTTTCCATCGATATCAATTCTCCTTGGATCGAACCTGAGAAGCGGCCAGAACCCTGAATTAACTGCGTTCTTCTGCTCGTCCAGACCACAGGTCATATCAATTCCATGAGCGATGCAGTGAGTGTAAGCAATTATGATACTTGATCCCTTGTAGCTTTCAGCTTCCACAAATGCTTTGACAGTCTGATTGTAGTTAGCTCCCAGTGCTACCTGAGCCACGTAGATATTACCATAACTCATGCAAAGCATGGCCAGGTCCTTCTTGGGCTGCGGCTTTCCTGAATCAGCGAATTTGGCGACTGCAGCAAGTGGAGTAGCCTTGGAACACTGTCCTCCGGTATTGGAGTAAACTCCGGTATCCAACACCAGTATGTTCATATCCCTGCCCTGTGCCAGAACATGATCCAATCCGCCGTAGCCGATATCGTAAGCCCATCCATCGCCTCCGATCGTCCAGACACTTCTGTGTACGAAGTAATCGGCGACACTCTCAAGCATACGTGCATCCATCGAATCAATCTTCGAAATAACCTTTCGAAGCTGAACTACCCTCTCGCGCTGTTCGGAAATATCTTTCTCGGTATTTTGCTCAGCATTCAGGATAGCTCCTGTAAGGTTATCACCAACCTGGGAAGAGAGTTTTTCGAGGAGTTCCCTGGCTATCTGAGTATGCTTATCGGCTGTGAGCCTGAATCCGTAACCGAATTCCGCTGCATCTTCGAAAAGGCTGTTGTTCCAGGCAGGTCCCCTGCCGTCATGGTTTTTCGAGTAAGGTGTGGTAGGCAGGTTTCCCCCGTAAATGGAACTGCATCCTGTAGCGTTTGCGATTACAGCCCTGTCTCCATACATCTGGGTGAGGAGTTTAACGTATGCGGTCTCGCCGCATCCTGCGCAGGCGCCGGAGTATTCAAACAGCGGCTGAAGCAATTGCGATTCCTTGACTATTGAAGGATTAAGTTCATCACGGTTATAGTCAGGCAGATCGAGGAAGAATCTGTAATTCTCCCTCTCCGGCATTCTGAGCGGCATCTGATCTGCCATGTTGATGGCCCTCTTATCCGGATTTGCCTTATTTTTAGCGGGACATACATGAACGCATGTTCCGCATCCTGTGCAATCTTCCGGGGCAACCTGGATAGTGAACTTCAGGTCCTTGAATTTGCTGCCCTTTGCATCTGTTGATTTAAAGGTTTCAGGTGCGTTTTCGAGGAGAGCACCTTCATACATTTTCATTCTGATGGCAGCATGGGGGCAGACAAGGCTGCAGAATCCGCACTGAATGCAGGTATCAGCATCCCACACGGGAATTTCAAGCGCAACGTTCCGTTTCTCCCATTGAGTGGTTCCCGTTGGCCAGCTTCCATCGGCGGGCATATCGGAAACCGGCACATTGTCACCATCCATCCGGATTATCTTTGCCGTTACCCGTTTTACGAACTCCGGAGCTTCATCAGGCACGGTAGGAGGCATTTCTATAGTGCTTGTAACCGTATCCGGATAATCCACTTCGAAGAGATTGGTCAGTGTCTGATCAACGGCATTGAAATTCTTCTGGACTATTTCATCACCTTTTTTGCCGTACGTTTTCTTTATGGCATCCTTTATCTTCTGAATTGCTTCGTCCCTTGGAAGCACGCCAGAGATGGCAAAGAAACATGTCTGCATGATAGTGTTTATCCGGGCGCCCATGCCCGTTTCCTTTGCAACATCGTAGGCGTTGATGACGTAGAATTTTATTTCCTTCTCTATCATGGCTTCCTGTACGGATCTTGGAAGCATGTCCCACGCCTTATCTTTTCCATATGGGGAATTGAGCAGGAATGTAGCTCCCTTTGCCGCATATCCAAGGACATCGTACTTTTCCAGGAAGATGCTCTGGTGGCAGCCGACAAAACCGGCTGCTGAAATCAGGCATGTCTGCTTGATAGGCTCAGGGCCGAACCTGAGATGACTGACAGTTCTGGCGCCGGCCTTCTTGGAGTCGTAAACGAAGTAGCCCTGTGCGTAATTGTCCGTTTCCTCTCCGATTATCTTAATGCTGTTCTTGTTCGCTCCGACTGTTCCATCTGAACCCAGACCGATGAACACTGCCTGAATAGTACCGGGAAGCTCAAGTTCGAATTCGGGATCAACATCTATTGAGGTATTCGTTACATCATCGTTAATACCGAGTGTGAAATGATTCTTTGGTTCAGGTTTCCTGACTTCATCAAGAGCTGCTTTTACGCAGGCAGGTGTGTATTCCTTACTGGATAGCCCGTAGCGGCCTCCGATGACTCTGATATCGTTTCTGCCGTTCTCCGCCAGTGTTGTAACAACATCAAGGTAAAGAGGTTCTCCCGGGGCGCCGGATTCCTTCGTTCTGTCAAGCACGGTGATATTCTTTACTGTATCGGGCAGGGCGTTTAGAAGAGCTTCTTTGTGGAACGGTCTGTAAAGCCGGACCTTTATCAGTCCAACCTTTTCACCTCTGTCGCAGAGGTATTCCACTGTTTCGTGAGCGGTTTCGCATCCTGAAGCCATCTGCATTACTACCGTATCTGCATCCGGGGCGCCTACGTAGTCGAATAGATGGTAATGCCTTCCGGTCAGTTCGGCGTATCTGTCCATATAATCCTGAACAATTCCCGGAGTAGCAAGATAATAGGGATTAACCGTTTCCCTTCCCTGGAAGTAAACGTCCGGGTTCTGGCTGGTGCCCCTTAAAACCGGATTGTTCGGATCGAGGCACCTGTTCCTCACTGCAATAATAAGCTCATTATCGATCATGCTTATCATAACCTCGTCCGGTACCAGTTCTATCTTCTGGATCTCGTGGCTGGTTCTGAAGCCGTCGAAGAAATGGATAAAAGGTATGCGTGATTTGAGTGTTGATGCGTGGGCAATTATCCCCAGATCCATTGCTTCCTGGGCCGAGGCGCTTGCAAGAAGGGCGAATCCCGTCTGCCGGACTCCCATGGTGTCACTGTGGTCTCCGAATATTGACAATGCCTGGCACGCAAGGCTTCTTGCCGATACATGAAATACCGCAGGAGTAAGCTCGGCAGCGATCTTGTACATTGTAGGTATCATCAGAAGAAGACCCTGGGATGCGGTAAAGGTCGTTGTAAGCGCACCGGTCTGAAGTGCACCGTGTACGGCTGCGGAAGCACCGCCTTCGCTCTGCATCTCCTGAACCAGAGGGATTGTTCCCCATATATTCGTTTTCCCCTGAGATGACCATGCATCTGCGTATTCGCCCATGCCGCTGGAGGGGGTGATCGGATAGATGGCTATTACCTCACTCAGCTTGTGCCCTATACGGGCTGTCGCCTCGTTACCATCAATAGTGATCATTTTCTTGTTCATTTTGCTCCGTCCTGTTCTGTACAAAGAAACAGTGTTCTGGTTTTCACATCATCTTTCCCTTTGATCTCGGGAATGGAATTACGTCACGTATGTTTTCCATCCCGGTGAGATACATTAATAGTCTTTCAAATCCGAGGCCGAACCCTGCATGGGGAGCTGAACCCCACTTTCTTATATCGAAATACCATGAATAATCATCCAGGTTGATACCGCATTCCATAGCGCGTGTGCTCAGAACATCCAGCCTTTCCTCACGCTGACTGCCGCCGACAGTTTCACCTACTTCGGGGATGATAAGGTCAGTACAGGCTACAGTTCTTCCATCATCGTTCAGCCGCATATAGAAAGGCTTAATAGCTGCCGGATAATCGGTTATGAAAACGGGACATCCGAAATGCTTATCCGCAAGGAATCTCTCGTATTCAGTGGAAATATCGCTTCCCCATTCGGGTGCAACTTCGAAGCTGCTGCTGTTCTTTTTCAGCAGTTCGATTGCATCAGTATATGTAATTCGTGCGAAATCGCTTTCAATGAGCATTCTGTATCGATTCTTGAGCCGCTTTTCATAGAATTCGCAGAAGAAGGAAATATCTTCGGGACATTTTTCGTGAAGATAGCGGGCTGTAAATTTGATGAAATCCTCTATGAGAGAGATATCATCATCCAGATCGAAGAATGCCATCTCCGGTTCGATCATCCAGAATTCCGCAGTATGAAACCGCGTATCAGATGGATCAGCCCTGAAAGTTGGGGCGAATGTGTATACTTTTCCCATGGCCAGGGCAAGAGGTTCAGCCTCAAGTTGCGCGCTTACCGTAAGAAAAGCCTGTCTCTTGAAATAATCGGTCGAATAATCTACATCACCGTTTTTCAGTGTAATGCTGTCAAGGGGCATAGAGGTTACCTGAAAAGTTTCTCCCGCCCCCTCGGCATCGCTTGTGGTAATTAGCGGCGCATGGACAAAGAAGAAACCGTTTTCATCGAAGAACCTGTGGATCGCGAGGCTGAGATGGTGGCTCATTCTGAATACAGCACCGAAGGTGTTGGTTCTTGCCCTTAAGTGGGGCAATGATCTGAGAAATTCGATGGAATGCCTTTTCTTCTGAAGAGGATAATCGTCTCCTGCCGGTCCAATTATTTCCAGTTCATCCGCACTGATTTCCCTGGATTGTTCAGCACCGGGTGATTCAACGATACTGCCTGAAACTTTTATGCAGGCTCCGGTCTGAAGCCCTGAAATATTGTCGAATTTATTCCGATCGAATACGATTTGCAGTGGAGAAATGGCAGAACCATCTGTTATGGATGCGAACGCAACATTCTTACCCGATCTTGCAGTTCGAACCCAGCCGTAGACCGTGACAATTTCATCCTGACACTCTCCGGCTAGAATGGACCGGATTGTTGAGCGTTCTATCATTGGTACCTCCAGGCTCAGCTTTGTAATTAAGACTGAATCCAGAATAACAGTAATCAATTGAATTCGGAAGGAATAATCTAAATACAGCAGGCATTTCAGGCAACTCGTCAGTTGAGATTCCAGTGTGTCCTTACGTTGGGGAAAGGAGCATTCAGCGCAGTTCTGGGATGTCCGAGTTTCTTGCCCTGCCAGCTGTTCCTGCCTTCGAGTGCCTTATGTATTCCGTTTACTGTCAATTGCTTGTTCAGAGACCATTTCGGAGCCACTGTCAGATTATGATGAGCTTCTCCGGTCAGTCTTTGTATCACGACCCACGGTTCCGTATACTCAAGGAAAGTAACGACTCTATCAATGTATTCGTCACGCGTAATTAAAATGAATTCATTGTTATGGTACATTCTATCAAGCGTGGTATCTTTTACTACATGAAGGTTCTGAAGTTTCAGTCCTGAAGTTCCTGTTCTTCGAATGAATGCCGCGTCAGCAAGAATATCTTCATCAGAGGAACCAGGATAACCGATTATCATCTGAGCTGTTGTAAGGATATTCCTCGAATGGAGTCTTTCCATCGCATTTAGAGTGTCTTGCGATGTATGACACCTGTTCATATTCTCCAGGATTCGGTCATTCGAGGTCTGAACACCAAGTTCAACCCAAAGAAACGTTCTATCTGAAAGTTCTGCCAGTAGATCAAGAACATGTGCATTCAGGCAATCCGGCCTTGTGCAGAGAGTCAGGCCGACAACTCCTGGAAAATCAATTGCTGCTGAATAAAGTTCATTCAGCTTTTCAGGATCTGCGTAGGTTGTTGAATAGTCCTGAAAATAGGCCAGAAAACTGTCTACTCTGTATCTGGATGAAACATAGCGGCAGCCTGCTTCCAGTTGTTCATTGATTGACATGCCGTTTATAAAGGTCATAGGGCGGCTGCCTGCCGGATTGCAGAATGAACATCCTCCAGTCCCTACACTTCCATCTCGATTCGGGCATGTGAATCCACCCCAGAGACCGATTTTATAGACTCTGGTACCGAAAATCTGTCTGAGGAAACCGTTGAGGTTGCGAATGCGTCCCCGGTCCATTAAACTTTCACACTCCGTTTGACTGTAGATTGAAAGGAACCCAATATGTCTGACCATCGGATTATTACAAGAACAGCGGCCATGTTCTTTGACTACTTTGGTCTGGTTCCTGATGATGACAAAAAGGATACCCTTCAGAAAATTGTTCAAAGCTTTTCGTATATACCATGGGAAAACCTAACCAAGTTCCTTGCCAAAGCACAGCTAACAGAGAGAGAAAGCAGGA
>JAUVIR010000019.1 GCA_030592645.1 Candidatus Fermentibacterota bacterium
GGAGATTACGAGGGGACTCAGTTCCTCGCCTGGGCAGGCGGAGCCCTCATGATTATTCAGAACGACGTTCTCTACAGGACGGATCCGAATACCGGAGACTTCACAGAGCTTCCATCATCCTACGCCGGTACTACCGCGGTTGCCGGAAACTCCAGCGCTTTGTTCGTTGTTCAGGGTGACAATCTTTACAGTATAGACCCCTATACCGGAGATTACACCGACCTTGGCGGCGGATACAGCGGTGTGCTTGAAATGGCTGTTGCAGATGGCCTTGTGTACACCATCTGGGAGGGAACCCTCTGGGTGACCGATCCGGATACCGGTGAATTTGCAGGGCTTACAGTCGAATGGAACAGCACAACGGCTTTCTGTTCGCTGTAATCGATTTGTCAGAGGCGGGATGCAAAGTGTACTCCCGCCTTTTCTCATACTCTCTATTCCACCGGATGAACTATTCCTTCTCTGAGGAATACAAGATATCCGCAGGCCGGTTCGCAGAAGAGCTTTGATACATCCTGAATGTAGTACCGCTGCTTCTCTATGTAGCTCTTCACCACCTGCTCTGCAGAAGATCCGCTGAAGCTGTCCGTCTTGTAATCAACAACCGTGAGTCTCCCGTTATCTCTGAAGAGAAGGTCGACGTATCGTTTTCTGATTCCTCCGGGGGTCGCGATACAGTAGGCGTATTCCCTTCCAAGTATTGCGGCCTTCTCAAGATTAAATGGAAGCTTCATCCGGAATAAATTGAGGGAGAGTTCCCTGATCTCTTCAAAATCATCTCCATATACCCTTCGGAGGAGAACATCATTATCAATAAACCATTGTTCCGGGGATTTGAAATCTATCTTCTCCAATACCGAATGAACGCATTCCCCGATAACCGCCCCGCCCGGCTGCCAGCTGTCAGGCTCCGGATCGATCTCAAACAGGACACTGTCATCGCCCTCGCTGAAATCATCACATATCTCAACGAGAGGCCGGGAGGGGGAAGAATGGTGTGATACTTCCGCCGGGAGGATCTCAGTAATGCTCATGCAACCGGGATCGGACCGGGCTGCCGACTGGATATTGTCCCAAAGGATCCTGCCCGGTGAATTATTATCAACGGGTGGTGACTGCACAAAAACAACAAGGGAATCCCTCGGCCTCGTTACCGCCACATAGAGGAGCCTCCGGAATTCAGCTTTCTCTCTGGCTTTGACCGTCTCTACGATCTCCGGCCAGTAGAGTGATCTCATTTTATAATCACCTGCATCTCCAAGGGGTATGCCAAGATCGAAGGCTGCCTTCTTTTCATGATCGTAAGAAATTACCTTATCATTCCTCCCCCTGCTCGAACTGGCGGAGGGTGCTGCCAGGACTACATTCTTCCACGCCAGCCCCTTGGCTCTGTGTATGGTGGTAACTGTAACAGCTCCTCCTTCTGCCGGAACTGTCGAAGGCTCCTCCTGTCTTGAAGGTGCCAGATTCTTATCAAGAACCGTAAGAAGCTCGACCGGGGTCTTTATTTCCCCTGCAAAGACCCGCTCTAGAAGGAATTGCAGGTTTCCCAGCCTTCTTGATTCCTGGTAGCCGGCAGCTGCAACTACGGGTATCATCTCCATCTGAAAGAAGAGCTCGAAAAGAAAATCTTCAAAGGGTATCGTCAGGATGGACTGCCTGAGTTTGCAAAGCTGCCGGTTGACTTGCCTTACTGCAGGAGGGCATCCATCCGCATGCCCGGTGAAACCTGTGGTTCCGGAGGCAATTGCGCTGTTGATAACATTATCCGAAATCCCGAAGAAGAGGGACCGGAGTGTATGTACCCATGCCATTCTGTCCATGGGGTACAGGATACATCTTACGATTTCCCGGAGATCAGCTATTTCAGGACGGTTGAAGAAATCCCTCGACGAGTTTACATAATACGGAATTCCTTCCCTTTCGAAGGCATCGATGAAATGATGAATATGTGTTCCCGACCTGAAAAGCAAAGCGTAGTCTCCGGGCTCTTTCCCATCTCTGAAGCCGCTTTTCAGGTAATCCACATACCACTGAGCCGAAAGGAGCGCTGCGTATGCGCCAGCGCTGTACCTGGCTTTGAACTCTTCGGGCATGACCGGAAGTATCATTACCTGTGCAGGCTCTCCCGAGGGAGCTCCGGGGCGGGGTTCTATCGGGGAGTACATGCAACCGAAGGATTGTTCTTCGGGAGTCTGATCCTCGAACAGTTGAGATCCGAAAGCGTTCACGAACCTGATTATCGCTCTGCTGCTCCTGAAGTTGGTATTAATTGTTTCGGAGAGGGCTCCCCCCTCTTCAAGACGGTTTCTGAAGCTGCGGTAAGTCTCTATGTCTGCGCTTCTCCAGCCGTAGATGGACTGCTTGTCATCAGCTACAATAGTAACGCATCCATCCCGAAGGCTCCCCGCATGTTCTAAGAATGCCGTGAAGAGCCTGACCTGGTCCGAGCTTGTATCCTGAAATTCGTCTATAAGAATATGATCGAACTTCCCGGAGAGGGATTCTGCAAGCATACCGTTGCCGGCTATGGCTTTCCATGTGACATAGAGCAGATCGTTGTACGATAACCGGCTTCTGTCTCCATCCCATTTCCTGCGCAGTTCTCCTGCAAATCCGCAGGCAAAACTCCAGGCCAGTTCTGTCATGTTACCGGACTTCAAAACCGGCAGGATCTTCTTGAACCTTTTGATGACCGCTTTGAAAATCTCTTTGGCGTGTTTGATATCTTCCCAGTTATTCTTACTTCCGCCCCGGAGATTCAGCGATGGATGTGATCTCACAAGTTCTTCAGAACTGATATCTGGTAGCCTCTTGCGAAGCTCTCTTAGTTCAACGAGGAATTGTTTAACCTTTTTGAACAGTGTATCCGATGAATTGCTGCACGAATCCAGCACCTCTTCAACAACAGCTCCGTGTGTTGCTATGAACTCATCAAGCACGGAGAGCTCGGCTGAAGCGCTGCCGACGCAATCAACCGAATCAAGCCATCTTCTCTTTTCAATTCCAAGAGCGATCTCCCTCTGAAGACGGGTTCCGGTCATTTCCAGGATTTCCCTGTGAGTGAGGTCGTCAAGACCCAGAAGCCACCTGTCCCACTCCCGGTTGATCTCGAGAGGATCAAAATGGCCTTCCGTTGTAGAGAATGCGGGGTCAACTCCTGTCAGATTGAAATATTCCCTGAGAATTCTGGAGGCGAACCTGTGTATTGTTGATATCCAGGAAACCGAGACGGTCTTCAGGGCGTCAAGACAGTTCCTGTTATCCTTTTCCCCGGCAAGCCTGTTCCTTACCCGCATTCGCAGTTCTGCAGCTGCAGGCCTGGTAAAAGTAACCACGGCAATTCGCTCAAGAGGGGTTCCCTTCTTAACAAGCTCAACAACCCTGTCCACCATAAGGGTTGTCTTCCCCGTTCCAGCGCTGGCCTGGACGAATACATTTCTGTCCGTCTCCCGAAGGATCGCGTCTCTCGAGCTCTGATCGCCCGGTGCGGTTTCTTTCTTCATTTCTTCAGCACCATCCCCATGAATATTTCCATCCTTCTGTCCGATTTTACTTTTGCTTTAATTCTGGCGAATGGATTTCTTCTGCATATCCCGCTGTAGTCGCAGTAATCACACGTGACAGTGGGGATTGGAGGGAACAATCCCTCGCGGATCATCGATACTATTCTCAGGGCATTGACAGAGACGGAACTCATCAAATTTTCCATTTCATCTCTGGTGAAACTTATCAGTTTCCCAGGTTTCTTTTCTGAAACAGACACATACGCCGTTTCCGCAACGTTCCTGCCCGGATAATTCTCTGCAGCCAGCTGATAATAGAAAGGCAGCTGGAAATGCCTGCCTTCAGTGGTGCCCTTTTTTGCCGGCAGTGATCCCGTTTTCAGATCAATCAGAATGAGGTTCGATGCATCATCCTCCAGGATAAGATCAATTCTTCCGCCTATCGGCATATCACCGAGGCTGCCCTCCAGGCTGACTTCGCTGCCTGTATACTTCCAGCCCTTCGCTGCAAGCTGAGAAAGGCTGGACAGTATTATCTGCTTCTGCTTCTCGATGAAAATGTCTAGAAAGAGTCTTGATCCCAGCCTTCCCTCCAGAGAGTGTTCGGAAGCCTGTTCTCTGAGAATGTCATCAACCCGCTCTTCAGTTGGAGAGAATCCCTGTTCCTTCACTATTTCCTCGAAAGCCGCATGGATTACCACTCCCCTTATCATCGGGTCAGGGGAAGTGCCTATCTCCGTTAACTCGGTCCTTCTTATCTTCCAGCCCCTTGATGACATAAGCAGTGCAAAAGGGCATCGCATGTACCCCTCGAGCAAGGTGGGGCTGATCCTGTCCAGTTTCACAGGGGAGGAAGAAACTATGCCGTCGTAGCAGTCAAACCCCCCGAGAACTTTCATTCTTGAATGTTCCGCAGTATATGCCCGCAAAAACAATGGATCAACCGGGTAATCCCCGTTGCCTGCGGCCAGGACTCTTTTCTGACCGGGGTGAGCGCCCCCTGCCATCTGCGAGAGAGGAGAAGAGGAGCCTGTTACGAACCAGGCATCTTTTCCGGAGCGGCGTTCCGGATGAACAAGATTCGATATGAAAGGGGATGGTGATATTTCAGTTCCTTCGCTATCGGTCTGCCTGAAGATGATATCCAGGCTTTTCCCGGCGGCTTCACCTGCCTGCCGCAGAAGGAATCCATCCTCTGTTTCCCTTTCAGTCTTCAGAGCCATCTGGAGTCTGGCGCGAAGTTCTTCGCTCAACCTCGGATCCTCATCGGGGGAACCCGGATAGATTCCCTCCTCCATATCCATCAGCAGAACACTGTCGAAGAGGCTGCCTCGTACCTTCTCTATGGTGAGAACCCGAAATCCTTCGGGATCGGCTGCCCGGAGCACAATATCCCTGGCCTGGTAATCAAGCCTCAGGGCATCACTGAACTGAGGCAGTGATACTTCCATGGAGAATGTGAATTCGCCCGGATCGAAAAGAGAATCCCTGATAGAGCGGGGAATTGATCCCGAAACGGTTTCTTCGAAGAAATTCCTGAGGTGTTCAAGATACTCAGATGCAAGTGCTACGCGGGGCAGACCGCTGAAGAAAGTGTCAAGTTTCCGCAGAAATGAAGCCAGCCGGCTCTTTTCCGCGGCAGAAGAGTACCAGTCCCTCCATCTCTGCAGACCCATCCTTATACCGCTGTTCTCCGCAACATCGACTATCTCAAGGGGATCAGCAGCGAATTCATCCACAAAAATCCCTGATGCGAGCAGATTCTGAATATGGACATAATAGAAATCTGTACCTATCGCTTTGAGAAGGTTCAAAACCAGTGATCCTGCAGGAAGGCTGGACAGCTTTGTTTTCAGCGGTGCATTTACCGGAACACCTTCATGATGGGCGAGGCGGACAAGGCTTTCGCCCTCCTGTTTTCGCCGTACAACTGCTATTCTGCGTAAATCAATACCTTCTTCTTTGTTCATCTTTACAATGCGCCCTAGAGCTGCTCTGCATGCACCGATTTCCCCCGACACTGCGGTTATCCGGAAACCCTTCGCGGGAACAGCCGGCCTGGATTGATCTGCAAGCGCCTCGAAGAAAGAGGCAAAGTCGTTCATCTGCATTCTGTTCCCGGATCTGATCAGGGAACCGACCCCCATAGTCTTAAGGAGCTGGCTGGTTCGCTTATATATGCTGCTCCAATGTGAATTCCCGGAAACAGGGCTGAACCAGAAGACCTCTTCGGCGGAATTGCAGAACCTCTTCAGGAAACGCCTCTGTGATGGATTCAGATCGTAGAAACCGTAGAAGATATACGTTCCCTGAACGCTCTCTGGAATATCCTGCTCAAGTATCATATCCCCGCAGGAAAGATATCCCTTCCGCCGCTCTATATCGTAGCTGCCAAGTATCCTGCCCACCGTTTTTTCTGTAATGGACCGCCCTCCGGAAAGGGAGATGGACGTGATATCGTACAGTTCGGGAGTAATCCCGTGTTCGAAAAGGCTCTCGAAGAATGTTCCCATCGAATGGGCAGTTTCAGTGTTCTCCCTGAGGTCGAACAGAGGTTCTCCCTTTTTAACTTCCTTCATGGCATGAAGCGTGAAAAGGGTTCTGTCCGAGTGGCTCACTTTTTCAGCAGGAAGCGGAACAGGGCTTATTTTCTGAGCCAGATGCCTGATGCCGGGAAGAAACTCTATTCCCCCTATGATCCCGATATCGGTATCACTCAGGAGAAGTCGTCTCAGCCTGTCCAGCTGGCCAGTGCCTGCAGAGATCACAGTAAGCTGTTTTTCTTCTTTCTGTAAGCAGCGTGCAAGCTGGAGAAAATCTTCCTCAATCGCCCTGTAATGGCCTTCATAAAGGGTATTAATAAGCATGTTTCCCGTTCACAAGAAGTGCAGTATGTCATAACTGGAAAATGAATATTGCACATAATTTCCCGCGGAACAACGCCCCTTCAAGTAGAGACGCGTTTCGTGAAAAGTATTCCTGCTATTCAGCTCTGACCATCGTAAGGGAAAATCTTGCTGTGACTGTATCTCCCACGCCACTGAGGCTCCCGGTAACAGTTCCTTTGGCAAGGGCATCGATTATATCGGTGGCCAGGTGACCGCAGGGGCCGATGGGTAACGATTCGAAAGTGAAGTAGATGGGGTTCCCGCGTGAACCGGTTGTATCGAATCCTATCGAGGGTCTTGATCCATATTCACTCAGGAATTGACCTCGTATATCCATCATGTTCAGGACTCCAGTAAGCTGCAGGTAACCGTTTTCATCAGTAGTGAAGTAAGGATTCTCCGCCAGGCCAAGCTCTCCATATTCGGCGCCTGACAGCTCTATAGCGATTATCGGTGATTCCGGAATCAGTTGCCGCTCCAGGAAGGCTGCCATTGACTCGGAGTTCAGAATGACCGGTCCCGTGGGGTAAACAATACAGTGATAAATACCATCTTCGAACGAATCTACCCTTCCTCTAAGTGTAAGTGTCATCCCCTCTCCAGCAGGTACCTGTAATGTAACGTATGGTTCGAACGGGTAGGTGTCCTCCCCGCCAATGCTTAAATCCCACAGCTCAAGCTCCAGGCCATCGAGGGGCTCGAAACGGGAATCGGAGAGCCACCCGTTTCCTCTTTCCTTGAAAATGACATCTATGAACTCACTGCCGCCTGCAAAGCGGACTTCCATTGTAATAGTTCTATGGGAAAGGGTATCACCCGAACAGAGAAGAATCAGCTCTTCTCTGTTAAGCACACCGGGCTGCACAAGGAAGGCGTTGAACTCAAAATATCCTTTCATAAGCCAGTAGCCCCTGCCTGGAATTCCGATAAGCTGAAGGCCGCCTGTGGTATCCGGCAGAAGAAGAAATCCTTCACCTTCAGTAATCGTCTCCCCCATCCATGATCCCAGCTCCCAGAAAGGGATTTCAAGTGTATCCCCCGGAAGAACATCACCAAGGTAAGTTTCGGTCACCACTGCTGTTATCCCATGGTCTCCAACAGCGATGATATCCCCGCTATAGACCCACGGAAGTTCATGCATGGATATCTCCAGATCAACGTACCAGAGACCGGCGAATGCCGGGGACCATAGCAGGAACAGAATGGGCAAAGTCAGGATTCTGATGAAAAATCTCATGTAATAACTCCTCTCCGTGCCCATTATACAACAATAGATTTCGTATATTCCATTGGAATACTGATTCACTCTGGAGAGGGGTATTGTGATGAATCGAGAAGAGATCCTTGAATTCGTTCGGCGAAATACTACTTCGTTCATGGCTACAGTAGATGGTGGCGAACCCTGCGTTCGGGCAATGACCTCGCCGCATATTGATGACGACGGAATTACATTCTGCACCGGTACGGGGAAAGATGTCTGCAGACAATTGCTTGCCAATCCTTCTGTCGAGCTCTGCTTCTGGAGCAGGGGGGAAAGGCTTCAGCTGAGAATTCGCGGAAAGCTGGAGAAGCTCGATGATGAAGAACTCAAGAAACAGATAGTTGAAACAAGGTTCACGTTTCTAAAACCTGTTGTGGAGCAGTTCGGATGGGATACCCTGACGCTGTTCAGAATTTCAAAGGGTAAAGCAAGAACCTGGTCAGGTGAGAGTCCTGCTGAGATAAATCCGGTGGTGTTCGATTTTTAACTGAATGGATTAGAACATCCAGAAATCAATATCCTTTTTCATTGCCCGCATGCTGATTTCTTCGATACCTGAACCCGCTATATCCCTGACAGCCGGCCAGAGTAGAATTTCATTTTCTATTATGTCACCAGGCAGGTAATCTGTACTGTACCGGTCATGAATAAGCGGTTCTGAAAGCATGCTGAATGCTTTTTCATGTATCAAATCTCTGTGCTGGCGATAGGCTGCATTGATAAGTTCGATATATGAGTACTTTCTTCCTCCTGAGATGGAGACTTCTATCGTTGCAGATACATGTATCTCATCAGATTCTTCAGCGCTCTGCAATTCGTAACCGTACGGCACCTCTGCTCCGTATACAGCCGAGATCTCAAAGAGAAGTACAGCATCCTCAGTGCTTTCAATAATATCGAATATCCCAACCGTATACCTTCCGATACTGTCAATGGTCAGGGGTTCATGCTCACCCGCGGTATACATCCCGATTTCCCCGGAACCGGATGACTTGAATGTCAGATTCATCCCCTCAGCATAAGGGTGTTCAAGAAGATAATCAGCAGTTATTGCCGGAGTATCATTTGCGTCCCCCCAGCGTTCACCGTTCAGGTCTGCTGTCAGATAATGCCTCTCCACGTCTCCGAGCCTTGGACCGGCCTTGCTGTACATGAAGAATGGAGGATCGGTGATTCTACCGTTTCGGATATAGGGATCGAGGCGGTTTGCGAAAATGAACAATCTCCACTCGGAGGTTCTGCCGCGAAGGGTCTCAAGAGTAGAGTATACTTCCTTCATTTCGCTCTCTGAGCGGTCCTCTGTCTCAAAAAGCGGTTCGTTAACCACCCTCCACAACAGGGCTGCAAGGGACATCGAAGGATTGTCTGTATCCAGAGCGCTGCACACAAGTGCGCAGCGGTCGGTGATGCTCTGCGGCAGAGTCCCCCGCTGAAAACAGTTAAGAATATCCCAGGCCGGATCACCTCTATCAAATCGATCAAAGTACGAATTCAGTGTTCCCGGCAGGTAACCGGCTGACAGTTCCACATAGTGACCCATGATTATTCCATCAGCAAGCGAGGGATCAAAAACCACCGGCTGAACAGCTGAAGGCTGCACTTTATGGTCTTCCGCTCCCCGGCTCAGCCCCGATGCCAGAGCGCCGAGACAGACTGTTATTCCTGCTGCTGTTTTCAGTGAATCCGGAACGTGCCAGATTTCCCTGAAGCATTCTGTTCCATTTTTCCGCTGCAGCCAGCATCCTGATCTGCAGGCCGGATAGTAGATACACTCCCTGCATTCTCCATCAGGCTCGAAATTCCGGAGCTTACTGAAACCCTCTGTCCATATCTCCCTCAGGGGTCTGTTATGGATATTCCCCGCACTGAATGACCTGTCCAGTGTTGTACACGGAACTACTTCCCCATCCGGCAGGATCACGCATTGAGAAATTCCCGCCCCGCAAGTAAGTGGAAAATCTCTCACAAGGGGCTCCATGCTTCCCAGATAGCCGATTTCATCAGCCATTTCAACATTGAAGTATTCTCTCTTCCGGCTAACGAATTTTATCAGATGCCTGAGCTGTCTTTTTGAGAGAAACAGATCGCTATGGTACGATGCTCTTCCCTCTGGAACCAGCAGATGAATTCCCCACTGGTCAGCACCGCTTGCGGCCACAAGATGGAAGGTTTCTTCAAGATAGCGGTAATTGATATTTGTTACTGTGGTGCCTGCGCAGACCCTGACTCCAGGGAGGGATCTGAAGAAACGGATAGCCTCCATTGCTTCTTTCCATGCTCCTTCCCGACCTCTGAATGAATCATGAACCTCTCTGGGTCCATCCAGGCTCACCGCCACAAAACCGGGACTGTTTTCTCTGAGTGCTTTCATCTGATATTCTGAAGGCATTACCGCAGTATTCAGGGTCCAGTTCTGTCCCCTGAATCCAAGATAGTCTATTATTTCAGGCAGATCGTCTCTTACAAGAGGTTCTCCACCTGTCACAAGAAACTCTTCCACACCCATTTCAGTGATTTCATCGATGAGTTCTTTGACAGTGTGCAGAGGCATGTCGGAGAAGCCATTTTCCAGGCTGACGGAAAGGCAGTGCCGGCAGCTGAGATTGCATTTCAGCGTAGCCATCCATTGCACAAGAACAGGAACCTCTGAATAACCGTCCGAACTGGACCTGCTGAAAGTGCCCATACGCACCTCTTTCCTGCTCGAAGGTCGATAAGTGATTCTGGAATGCGCTAACGTGTCATTCTCTTCTTCACCATTAATAACTCTGGGATCTTTCTGATTTTTTCGAAATATTTCACAGCCTTCCCGTAGAGTATCGCTGATCTTTCGGGATCGGTCTTCTCGCAGGCCCTGCCGAGACAATAGTAACATTCGGCTTCGATGAATTCATCGATATCATCCCTTGAAAGTATCTCCTCGATCTCCTGTACGATATTGCTGTTCTCTTCCGTCTCGAGTTCATACAGCCACTTCACCACGAAATATCTGTAGTGATCTTCCTTCTTCTTTGAATGAATCTTCAGTTCGTCTGCCTTTTCCAGATAGTTACGGGCATCCGCGAAATTCCCCTCTTCCAGGTATATCTTCACCAGGAGCAGGTAGTTAAGGAATATACCGTACTTGTCTTCCCTTTCAGCATTCGTCCTGTAGCTGTTGATGGCACGAATCTTTGCTTCTTTTGTTCTGCCCATCTTGAGAAAAGCTCTCGCACTCCCCAGGAGGCTCATTGCCCTGCCCGTCAGATCGCCGCTTATCGATTTCATACTGATCGAGTTATTGTAGTACTTGATGGACTGTGAATATTCGCCAAGGTCATACATTATGTGCCCCATGATATTGTAACCTTTTGACTGGAGCATTATTATGTCGTTGAATATTTCCCTCTTCCTCTCTATTACTATCAGAAGCGTATCGTTATTCAGAAGCTCCTTCTTTGTTTCACTGTTATAAAACATATTATCCAATAATTCAACAATATGTATTGCCTCATCCAATTCCCTTGTTTTCCAGAAGTAAATCAGGGCACCAAAGTAGGCCCGCATCATGTCCAAATTGCTTATATTTTCGCTGTGCTTCAGGAACCATTGGTAATTATCGTACAGAGCATCGATGCGACCCATGTAATATTTCGAGAATGCAATTTCAGTTCTGATCCGGTTGTAGTATTTCCCATGAATCCCGGCGCCGGTTTCCAGGATATCTATCGCCCTGGTCGGATTCCAGAGAATATTCTCGATGATACCAATCATCAGATAGACCTTGTCGATATCATCTCCCTTGTATTTTTTCAGGGAACTGTTGAACATCTGGAGTGCTTTCGATGGGGATTTGTTTAGATTGTAAATGCCCCTGCAGTAATCGATGACGCCGTTGTCATACAATTCCTGCAGGATATCGGTGATTCTCCCGTCGAATTTGTTACCCTTGCCTCTTGCTATGAATTCCAGGGCTTCTTCATCGGTATAACTGCATTCTCTGTAGACCCTGAGGGACGTCAGGGCATCGAAGACATCGGCCACGGAGATGATCTTTGCCAGTTCGGATATTGCATCACCTTTCAGCTTATCAGGATAACCGCTTCCGTCGAGGAACTCGTGGTGCGATCTGATAGCCTTTGTAACTGATTCTATAACCGGATGTCGTCCCAGCAGATCTTCCGAGTATATCGAATGTCTTTCAACCTCGCTGCGCTCTTCGGGTGTAAGGCTGCTGCTCTTCTTCAGGATGCTGTCCTCTATCTTCACTTTCCCGATATCGTGGAGTTTTGCGGCCAGGGAGAGGGCTGCCAGTTCCTTTTCGGACAGACGCAGCTCCCTGCCGATTTCCACGGAGAAAAGTCTGACCCTCTCAGAATGGCCTTCCATGTAGGGATCCTTAGCATCGATTATCTCGGAGAGAATATTCGTCGTAATGAAAAACAGTTCGCTAACGGTCTTTAGATTATCTTCGACTATTTTTTCGCTGACCGTTTGTGAATACTGTTCCATACTGCCTGCATTCAACTTAGTTTCTGAGCCGGAAGGCAGGATACCTTCCGTCGCGTTAGAAAGCACGCCACCGGAGTCTTAGTCGAGCAGTAACATGCTCCAATTAATTACTGGAATTAAACATACGCACTTCGATCTTACCAAGTCAATGTTAATGAAGAGTCGGCGTTTTCAGGGAATAGTCTGCGAGAGTGAATTCCACCCGCCCCTCAGTACCCGAACACAGTTACTTCCTCTACTTATTATCCCGGCAGCTACCGATCTTTAACACATCAGCAATGTTGGCACCAGGATCAATCACAGGCACTATCTCCCCATTGCCAGAAACAGGCGGGAGTATTCCACGACATACCCCTGGTCGATCTGCAGATCGATCGTGCTGATGGATTCAACCTGTTCATCAGTGAGGGGGAACAGAATTATCACCTCTCCGTCCTGAACACATCTTGTCAGAATACTCGGCTTCCAGGTTTTCCAGAGGGCTTCGATCTCTTCTTCGAGAAAATTATCGTTGCCCCATTCGGATAATACCTCAAGTATCCCTTCATCTGAAACGGCTAATTCGATACTGATTCTGTTTCCAGGTGCGACCACCAGATCGGCTTTGAGTTCTCCCTCTTCCGAATGAAACACTAGGGAGCGACGCTGGTAACTCTCGGCGGGTTCCTGTTCAGCAAACAGATTCGATGCTGAACACTCGTAGTAGATGAACCGGTCTTCGAAATTCCCTGCCTCGTACGTTACAGTCAGTGCCGGAACTTCCCGCCAGAACGGCATTGCCCACTCGAAACCGTCTTCGGCACTGTCACCGGGAGCACTTATTCTGTCGCTGGGTCTGTCACTGTGAACGGAAACCTCGTCGGTGAAGCTCAGATCTTTCCAGACAGCTACGTATTTCTCTTCGTTCGGAAATACCGGTAGTGATTCGTCGTTTGTGGAGATTGCGGCGGGATTTGGAATTAGAATAGAGAAGTAGCCGTTCTGAACTTCAACAGTAAGGGTTCCAGTGAATTCCGGGCCATGGAACCATAGCACCGGAGCATCGACTATCATTGAGTAATAGGGCTGCAGCATGCCGAGCTCATCCAGGTAACCCTGCTGTGCCCCCTGTGCCATCGGGATAACCTCATCTATCAGCACGACTCCCCATTCGTGTACGAAAACAATTTCTTCCGAAGTTGCGGTTACCGGCGAACCGGCCAGCACTAGCAGTATCAAAAATATCATAAGTAAACCTCCTTCAATCTGTATCAATTATACACACATAGGAATGCAGTATTCCATTCGGATTCCGCACATCGATAGCTTGACCGGAGATGATACTTGTAATATTGTACAAATATACAAATATAGAAAGGATTTTTCATGTCAGTGGATATTGCCCGGTTCGAAAGACGTGCGGGAGTGATCAAAGCTATGGCTAATGCTACCCGTCTCGTGATCGTCGAGGAACTTTCAAAGAATGAAAAAACAGTCGGGGCTTTAACCGAACTGGTCGGTCTCGATATTTCCACCGTATCCCGGCACCTTCTGATTCTCCGTCATGCGGGAATCGTCTCGTGCAGGAAAATCGGTACCAGAGTACTGTACCGGCTTCGAACACCATGCGTCCTGAACTTTTTTGATTGTGTCGAGAAGGTTCTCAATGGCGAGGATGAGCCTGCGGATTGCTGTTCAGAGGAGAACTGATGGACTGGAAAAAGGAACGAAATCCCATGGGTTACATGCTGGGTTTCTTCCTGATCGCGTATTTTCTGCCGGTCGGATGGAATCGTTTCGACAACGCCGTATTTGAAGCCCTGTTTCTGCTTAAGGAGTATGCGAGGGAACATGTTCTGACCTGCCTTCTTCCGGCATTCTTTATAGCAGGGGCAATATCAGTGTTCCTGAGCCAGGCTTCAGTAATGAAATACCTCGGAGCGCAGGCAAAGAAAGTTGTCGCTTACGGAGTCGCTTCAGTATCCGGGAGCATCCTTGCAGTCTGCTCCTGCACTGTGCTGCCCCTGTTCGCCGGTATTTACAGGATGGGAGCCGGGATAGGGCCAGCCACCGCTTTTCTCTACTCAGGTCCGGCCATAAATGTTCTTGCAATAATTCTTACCGCGAGAATTCTTGGACTTCAGCTGGGCATAGCCCGTGCGGTCGGGGCAGTGGTGTTCAGCATAGTGATAGGGCTTCTGATGCACCTGATCTATGGAAAGAAAGAGAATGAAAGAACGACTGCTGCTCAGACATCGAGTAAGCATGATGATGTTTCCCGCCCCCTGTGGCAGACAACTCTATATTTCGCCAGCATGGTCGGTATTCTCATATTCGCCAACTGGGGGAGACCTGCCGCCGACTCTGGACTCTGGAGTTTTGTCTATTCGTGGAAATGGACTATTACGGGCGGTTTTTCTATTCTTCTCGGATCGATCCTGACAGCATGGTTCAATGTTAAGCTCTGGAAACTGCTGATCGTCGCCGTTGCTGTTGCTGTTTCTGTCGCGACTCTTCCGGGGCATCATGTCATCGCCTTTGCTGTCGGACTCATCGGATTTTCAATCGTTCTTACAACAGGCAACCGCGAAACGCGATCGTGGTTCGACTCCACATTCGGCTTTGCAAAGCAGATATTTCCCCTGCTCTTTGCCGGAGTACTGATCGCAGGCGCACTTCTTGGGAGACCCGGAAATGAGGGTCTGATACCATCCGAATGGGTCAGTTCGGCAGTTGGGGGTAACTCAATTTTCGCAAACCTGTTTGCCTCTATAGCTGGAGCTTTCATGTATTTCGCGACTCTCACGGAAGTCCCCATCCTTCAGGGGCTCCTCGGCGCAGGCATGGGCAAAGGGCCCGCACTGGCTCTCCTGCTGGCCGGCCCCGCTCTTTCTCTTCCGAACATGCTTGTTATCAGAAGCATAATGGGAACATCAAGAACAATTACCTTCATATCGCTGGTTGTTGTAATGGCAACGATAAGCGGAATTGCCTTCGGGCTGTTTTTTGGTTAGGAGCAAAAATGAAAAGGGAGATCAAGATACTCGGAACCGGCTGTGCCAAATGCATCAAACTTGCTGCGCTTGCGAAACAGGCAGCGATAGAGCTGGGGATCGAGTACGAGTTGGAGAAGGTTTCCGACATCAACGATATCATCAGCTACGGTGTGATGCTGACTCCGGCTTTAGTGGTTGACGGCGAAGTAAAGATCGCAGGATCCCTTCCCTCCATCGATCAGATAATCGATTACATAAAGTGAGCCAGGGAGATAAGAGACATGAACAGGACCACCAGATACATAATCATAGTATTAGTCTGTCTTCTCGCAGTAGCAGCTATTCTTGCAGGAAAGAATCAGGAACCTGCTGATGCGACAGCTGGTTCTGTTGACAGCGATTTACCCAGGCTCCTGGATCTTGGATCACACACATGCACACCGTGCAGAATGATGGTCCCGGAACTGGATGCTCTTTCAGATGAATACGCGGGTGTAGTAAACGTTGAATTTATCGATGTGAACGAGAATCCGAACACAGCAGAGCCATATGGCATCAGGCTCATCCCGACCCAGATAATCTTTGATTCTGACGGAAATGAGCTTTTCAGACATGAAGGCTACATGAGCAGGGAAGACATGACAGCGAAGCTGGTTGAGTTCGGTTACATTCCATCTCAACCCCAGGATTAATCAGCATGGAAAGCTTATTAGCTTCGTTCACAGGTGCGGTTGAGTCAGCTGCTCCGATTGCAATTCCTCTCTCTTTGTTATGGGGAGTGCTGAGTATTCTTCTCAGTCCCTGTCATCTGGCAAGTATTCCCCTGGTCGTAGGATACATTTCGGGACAGGGAAACACCGGTGCAAACAGGGCTTTCAGTATTTCAGCAATATTTTCCCTTGGCATAATGATCACGATAATTCTTGTGGGCTTCGGCACAGCTGCCGCTGGGCGACTGCTGGGAGATATAGGGCAGTTCGGATATTACTTCGCCGCAGCAGTGATGCTTTACTTCGGATTGAATCTGCTCGAGGTTCTCCCGTCTCCTTTCAAAGGGGATAAGAACATTTCATCAAAAAGATCCGGTCTTGCCGGAGCCTTTGTTCTCGGGCTCGTATTCGGAATTGCTCTCGGCCCCTGCACCTTCGCTTTCATGGCTCCAATTCTCGGTGTAGCCTTCAGTACGGGCAGTAAGTATCCTGTCTTTGCTATCTTGCTTGTAATCGCCTTTTCCGTTGGTCACTGCGGAGTCATAGTCGGAGCGGGAACATTCTCCAGTGCTATCCAGAGATTTCTGACATGGAACGAAGGATCAGGTGTTGTCCCGATACTGAGGAAAATATGCGGTGTGCTTGTGATTCTTGGCGGATTGTATATTCTATTCAGATACGTATAGAAGTATCAGAACTTCCGGTCTTGCGGCACACATAGAAAAAGGGGATCCTTATGGTAATGAGAAAGAATTACTCCAGCGGAGCTCACAGGAAAGCCGGTCAACCGCCTGGAACCCCTCTATTCATCGGCAGGAGAATAATGCAGGAGGTGAAGTTATCCTATATCCGCTACAACGAGAACCTTTACGAAGAGAAGGAGAACACATCCCCTGAAGAGTGCGCGGCTCTTTGCAAATCTACTGACGTTGTCTGGATTAACGTTGAAGGTATTCATGATACGGAAACCATCGAAAAGATAGGTGAACTTTTCAGCCTTCACTCACTGACGATAGAGGATATTGTCAATACGATGCAGCGTCCTAAGTTCGAGGATTTCAACAGTTATCTGTTTATTGTCCTGAAGATGCTGAGCTATTCGGATGTCAATGCGGGAATGAAACCCGAACAGGTAAGTGTAATACTCGGGGAGAACTTCGTTATTACTTTTCAGGAGAAACCGGGAGATGTCTTCGATACAGTAAGGGAATGTATAAGGGAATGCAGAGGAAGAATCCGAAGGACTGGAGCTGATTACCTCGCATATGCCCTTATCGACGCAGTTGTAGATAGCTACTTTCTAATACTTGAGACCATTGGAGACCAGATCGAACAGGTTGAGGACAGGGTCATTCTTAACAGGGAGTCTGATACTATTTCGAAGATACACAGGTTTAAAAGAGCCATGCTGTTCATGCGCCGAACGGTATGGCCCCTGAGGGAAGAGATCGCTCTGCTTGAAAAAAGCGGATCGGACCTGGTCAGTGAGCCGACCACACCATTCTTCAGAAACCTGTACGACCATACAATTCAGGTTATCGATACCGTTGAAACATACAGAGACCTCATTTCAGGGATGCACGATACATACCTTTCAAGTGTGAACAACAGAATGAACGAAGTAATGAAGATCCTCACGATACTGGCTTCGATCTTCATTCCCTTAACATTTATTACCGGCATCTACGGCATGAACTTCAGGTACATGCCGGAGCTTTACTGGAAGTGGGGCTATTTCGCCGCACTTGGGCTTATGCTGGTAATAGCCGTAGCAATGCTCATACATTTCAAGAAGAAGAAATGGATCTAGAAAAATACCACAGAGAGGATGTTTCCCGTGTCAGTAGCTTCTGAAAGCTTTCTGGGAAGAAGGCTGCTGTCCATCCGGAACAGGATCAATCTGGTGACCGACCCGGCAGAACTGAGAAAGCTTCGCAGAAAAGAGATCAGAATTCTCCTGCAGCTCGGAAATCTTTCGGCCGCCGAAGATATCTGCGGAAAACTGGTATCGGATAATCCATCCTGGGCGCCCGGCTACTCCATAATGGCAGACCTGGCCTGTCATTCAGGAAAATGGGAAGAGGGGGAGAGACTGTTCGAGAGAGCCGGCCTTGAGCATGAGGCGGCTGGAAATGACGAAGCGGCACAGAGGCTTAGAACCGGACCACTCTACAGGCTTGCAGAAGCAAGAGGCGATCATGAGAAGTGTCTCTCCCTGTGCACCGGGACGGGAGACCTGAGCAGTGTTCTCAAAGCACGTTCGGAAAGACAGAGAGAAATTACTGACTCCGCGTTGCCCGAAGAAACGCATGATCAGCTCGCCCGGCGCCTCCTTTCGCTCGAATCGGCATGGAGAGGCACTAATCAGTCAGAACTTCTTCAGACTGCAGTTGACTGGTCAAACACGGAACCGGAATGGAGATGGCGATTCATCGTTGAGAGCATGGTTATCTGGGAACGGAACGGACTTGACCTGGATGGATGGAAAAAAACGGTGAGGAGTACCGTATGCCCGGTTCTTGATCCAAGATTTCATACTGAATGGAGGAATTATTTCAATGACAGATAGAACCGATCTTGAAACTTTTCCAAATCATCACATCGATAGAGATTATATTGTTACCCTAACAACCGATGAATTTACCTGTGTGTGCCCGAAAACAGGTCAGCCGGATTTTGCGGCAATTACCATAGAGTACATTCCGGATGAAAGAATTATCGAATCGAAATCACTGAAGCTGTACTTCTGGTCCTTCAGAAATGAGGGGATCTTCCATGAGCACGTTGCAAACATGATACTGGACGATCTTGTGGAAGCTCTGGAACCCCGCTGGTGCAGGGTTATTGCGGACTTCGGGATAAGGGGCGGGATCTCTATTTCAGTTGATGCGGAGTACATCAGGGATAATTAGGGACGGAGGTAATTAAAAAATCTAATTACCTCCGTCCCTATTCCACTCGAACCTGGCGTATGCTGTGTGATTATGTATGCTTTCCTGGTTTTCGGCGGTAACCTGAAACCACGTCAGCCTTTCATCCTCCATAAGCTTTTCCGCGACGTTACGAACCATATCCTCAACGAAAACGGGATTATCGAAAGCAAGTTCGGTAACGTACTTCTCATCAGGTCTTTTCAGAACTGAATAAACAGGGGATGACGCAGACGATTCTGCGATCTCTATCAGCTCCTCTATCCAGACTATTACAGGAATTCCATTCTCGTCTGTCAAGCTTCTGACTTCGATCGTTATGTGCCCTCTCTGATTGTGAGCTCCATAATCGCTTATTTCCCTGCTGCACGGGCAGAGGCTGCTTACCGGAACGGTTACACTCAGCACGAAATCCTCCCCCGCAGGGCCGCTTCTGCCGTAAAATGTGCACTGATAACTCATTTTTGCAGCAATTCCGGTTACGGGAGCTTTCTTTTCGAGAAAATATGGAAAACTGACTGTCATCCTGGCGGATTGGGCGTCAAGAACCTGTTTCAGTTCCGCAAGGATCGCTGGAATGGTTCTGCCGTCAAATTCACATGTGTGCCCCGCAAGAACCTCTACAAACCTGCTCATGTGCGTGCCCTTGAAATGATGGGGAAGCTCCACTGACATTGATATGGCGGCTACGGTTCTCTGTTTTTCATTCGCCATGTCAAGAAGTGTTACGGGATACTGAAGGTCCTTTATACCGGCTTCGTCCAGCGTGATGTTCCGAAAATCGGGACTGTTCTGAACATCGTTCATGTATCTTCCTGCCCTCTGTACCTGCATCCTGTTGATGCTGTTTCCTTTATCTCTACCATACTCAGCTCGGGCAGTACCGGTTTCAGCCTGTTCCATACCCATCTTGCAATATTCTCGCTGGTGGGATTCGCAAGCCCCGGAATATCGTTAAGGTACTCATGATCAAGCTCATCGATAACCGGAGCGCACAGCCTTTTAATCTCTCCGAAATCCCTCACCCATCCGCTCTCACTTCCAACCCCCGCTTCAAGATGAATAACAGCGCGGAATGTATGGCCGTGGAGTTTTCTGCACCTGTGCTCCGGGGGGAGGTTCGGGAGCAGATGAGCTGCATCGAATTTGAATTCTCTGTATACTTCCATTCCATTATCTCCTCTCAGGGTATACCTATATACTTATGAATCTGAAGACTGAGAGCCCATCGGGGGTTATCAAGGCAGTATTCCACCGCCAGCCTGGTATTACTCTTAAGATCGATCCCGGAAATAGGCTGCAGGTAAAAATGCTCATAATCAAGAGAAAGGTATCTGCCTGGATCAGGATTCCCCTGAGGGAATGCCAGTTTCAATTCGTTTCCCTTTTTCACTACCGGTTCTCTGCCTTCCTTGGGGCTTACACAAACCCAGTCAATTCCACCGGGAAGCTCGATCGTCCCGTTTGTTTCCAGCAGGATCTCGAACCCTTTGCGATGGAAAGCCTGTGTAAGCTGTTCGTCAAGCTGCAGAAGAGGTTCACCACCGGTACACAGCACCCGGGGCTGGTCGTTCTGACCTTTCCATCTTTCACTGACAGCCTCGGCCAGTTCATCTGCGGAAGCAAATTCCCCTCCGCCGTGACCGTCGATACCATGATAATCCGTATCACAGAAACTGCAGTTCAGGTTGCACCCTTCAAAGCGGCACAGGACAACGGCTTTCCCTGAATTAGCCCCCTCACCCTGTAGAGTATACACGATCTCCTTCACTCTATAGCCCATTGTTCATCTCCGGCTGGTAAGCGGCAGGATCATTTATTCCGTTTTCCGCGAAACCGCTCAGTCTCAGTATGCAGGCATCACATCTGCCGCATGACCTGCCCTCAGTATCAGGATTGTAGCAGCTGTGAGTCAGGGAGTAATCTACTCCGAGCTCAAGCCCCCTTTGAATGATCCGGGCTTTGGTCATGTTCAGCAGAGGTGCATGTATCCTTGCGGGTCTTCCCTCGACAGCTTCCTTTGTTGCTAATTCTGCAAGACTCTGGAATGCAGCGATGAATTCGGGCCTGCAGTCCGGATACCCGCTGTAATCCACGGTATTCACACCAATGAATATGTCGCGGGCACCTATAACTTCAGCGTAGGCCAGAGACATGGCCAGAAAGACGGTGTTCCTTGCCGGCACGTAGGTCGGGGGTATCATATCGGCCATCTCACCGGGAGACCTGTTTTCAGGAACAGCAGCATGTCCTGTCAGTGCTGACCCTGCAAACAGTCTGGCATCAAGCGAGATGGTTATATGATCAATTACACCGGCAGCTTCGGCTACTGCGGAAGCAGATTTCAGCTCCTGCGTGTGCTGCTGGCCGTACCTGAAAGAGAGGGCATGGGTGCTGAAGCCTTTTTCCCCGGCTATATATAAAGTTGTAGCGGAATCCAGGCCGCCGCTGAGAAGAACAACCGCTTTTCTGTCCAAGACCAACCTCCCTGCATACAAACAGACCAATATCGAATATATACTATATAGAATTCTTTCTACCTTGAAACAGAAACTTGTGCATTTGACTAACAGCGGCTTCGATATTA
Organism: Candidatus Fermentibacterota bacterium; assembly: GCA_030592645.1. Taxonomy (GTDB): domain Bacteria; phylum Fermentibacterota; class Fermentibacteria; order Fermentibacterales; family JCC-6; genus Aegiribacteria. The sequence continues at coordinate 21,349 of JAUVIR010000019.1, forward strand.
TTTACGATTTTCATTTCCCGAAAAATTACAATTCCGGGAGCCGACTGACCATCTTCAAACAAACAGACAGCAGGGACAAATGACAGCTACAGCTTTGAACAAAAATGAGATAAGGGAATACAACCTCATGATTCGCGCACGGGGAACCGCAGGAGAAGCTCTTACGGACAGAACTACCTGGCTTATTGTAATGTGGCTAGCAGCCTCCTTGTTCTGGGTGGTTCCAATATTTCTCATTGCTGCGGGTATAGTACCCCTTGACCTCTCGCTATACATAGGATTCGGCCTTCAGATAGTTGGGCTGCTCTTCTATCTGCCCCTGATGCTGTTCTACAAAAACGGTGGTTTTAAAGCCCGTTCCGGGGGAGATGTTCTGACCTGGGCCGTAATCAGGAAAAAATCCCTGCTCTGGAGGAAAGTCCTCAGCGCTGCTGTAGTTCAAAGAAAGCAGCTTGTTCAGGAAAAACCCTCCCTCATTATGGTACTGGAGGTTGATGACCGCAGAAAACCTGTCAGGTTTTATTTTGAAAAAGATTCCGGACTCAGGTTCCTGCAGGAACTGAAGGAGAGGGAAATTCTGATCAGGTGATACTTCCTGGCCGAGCGGCACTTGCCTTTCAATGAGATATGCATCAGTATTTATTGCAGGAGAAGAAAGGAGATATCATGCCAAAATTCGTACTGATGACAAAGCACAGCACCAGGAGCCTGCACGATGCCCGGGGCAGAAAGAAAATGGGCAAGGAATGGCTTCAGAAAGTAAAGGAAACCTGTCCCGATGTTAAATGGGTAGCACACTACGCTATTCTGGGACCTTACGATTTCATGGATATCTACGAGGCTCCCGATATTGAGACAGCGCATAAGGTCTCTCTCATTTCGAGGTCGGAGGGAGCTCTTGAGGCTGAAAGCTGGCAGGCTATGGACTATACGAATTTCCTCGGAATTCTAAGGGAAATAAAAAGCTGACATAGAGTGCAGGCTTTTCCTTAACCTGAATCGGAGCGGAGTCACTTGGCGAAAATCTACATAATGAGAGGGCTTCCCGGCGCTGGCAAATCGACATGGGCCCGCAGGAATTATCCGCAGGCTCACGTATGCTCAGCTGACAGCTATTTTCTGGATGATGAAGGGGTTTACAGGTTCAACAGAGCCCTTATCTCCCGGGCTCACGCTTCATGCCTCAGAGGATTCGCCGAGATACTGGCATCCATCGCAGGAGACCCTGCGAACTCTCCCAAAGTGGTTATTGTGGACAATACCGCCATAATGGCATGGGAGATTTCCCCCTACTACAACCTGGCAATGGCGTACGGTCACGATGCTGCAATAATTCATGTAAAATGCGATGCTGAAATAGCCCACTCGCGCAATATTCACGGAGTACCGCTGGAGCGGGTCGAGAAAATGGATGACAGCCTGACCAGTGAAGAACTCCCGGTATTCTGGACGGTGGAAATAGTTGAAGGAGGCTGCCGCTAGACAGCCATCATTCGCGCGAGTATTCCCCCATGAATTCAACCTTCTCTATTACCTGTCCTTCAACAAGCGGGGTCGTATCTTGAATTTTGGTACAGTTGTTTTTTGTACTTTTTCTATGACGCGATCACTCCGAATAGAATATCCAGGCGCTGTGTATCATGCGACTGCTCGTGGTACCGTGACCTTCCCGAAGTTCCCCGCAACCAAAGATTCTTAAATCGTCCATCACTTGAGGATCTATTTGCATGTGCTTCAGATAGAATCGGTCGCAATAAAGCTATCTATACTGCTCAAACAAAACATGGGTATACGCAACAGGAGATTGCTAAATATTCTGGTATGCACTACAGTACAATCAGCAAGATCATTAAAAACCTTGAGAGTAATCAATAGAAAGAAAACACCAAAATTCAAGATACGACCCCATTAAGCGACCCCATTAAGCTGGACGGTGGAAATAGTTGAAGGAGGCTGCTGCTAGACAGCCATCATTCGCGCGAGTATTCCCCCATGAATTCAACCTTCTCTATTACCTGTCCTTCGATAGCCTCTCGCAGTTCGAATGCTGTCGCTCCGGGAGCCAGGTGCAGCCTTCCCTCCAGGGCATACAGAGTGAATATGTACCGGTGCTTTCCGGAAGGAGGCGCAGGGCCGTCATAACCGATATTACCCCAGCTGTTCTCTCCCTGAAGCATTCCGTCTTCCTGCTGCTCTTCAGCAGGGACTCCCTCTTCAAGTGTTCTGCTTTCACCTGGAATGTTGTAAACAACCCAGTGAACCCATGTTCCCGCAGGAGCATCGGGATCTTCGCAGATAAGGGCAAATGACGCCGCCTCAAAACTGCATTCCCATTCAAGCGGCGGAGATACATTATTCCCGTCTGCCGCGAATTGAACGGGTATCAGCTCACCATTTCCGAAAGCTGAACTCCATAAAGCCAAAGCGATGGCAATATTCATTTTTCCTCCCGTACTTGAATATTCTGATCTCACATGTTTTATTGAGCAAGCAGCATGCTTTGAATGCAAGATAAGTTATTTATCCAGATTATGCTATTCCATTGATTCCAGCTGGATTAGTTATTATGTTTCGCGCCTTCCGGATAAATACCTGAATTCTTTTTGTATCTGGAACATAAATGTATTTGAAGTGTAGAAAAGTCAGTGTGTTTAAAAGGGGCAGATGTCAGTAATAAACTGGAGGGAGTTTATTTTGAAACGAATTATTCCTTTTGCTGTTCTCGCTGTTGCAGTGTTACTTCTTGCAAGCTGTATGTCCACAACCCAGATCATGGCTCTCGGGGGGCCTTCAGACTTCGCCAAGTCTCCCGTATTTGACTCAAGACAGATATGGCGAACGGTAGTATTACCTCCTTCTACAACCTCGATCTACTCCTCGCCCGTCACAACCGGGCTCTACGATTACGCAGGGATGGCTCTTCTGCAGACAGGCCGCTTCACACTGGTTGACAGAAGCGTTGTAGATCAGCTTCTCTCCGAACAGGAATTTTCATACTCCGGAGTTGCGGATCAGGTAACAGCAGTTCAGCTGGGCAAACTTCTGGGAGCTGAGGCGGTAATGACAATTACTATCGGTCAGATCACACACGACAGTTTCTGGGATGACGAGCCGGCCCAGCGTGATGCCAGCCTTCATGTTAAGATCATCTCGGTGGAAACATCAGAGGTACTCTACACATCCATGGGTATGGGATCGGACTTCGAAGGCGCCGAGGGTGCCTTGAGAATGGCCCTTGAAGTCGCCCTGGTCGGGATTACTCAGTAGTTCACCGAACAAGAAAAGGAAAGACTATGAGAAATGCGATATTTATTTCAGTAACAATTATCATAACCCTGAACGGTTGCGGTACGACAACCACAACTACCCTTGAAGCAACCTCTATCCAGGATGTTTCAACGTCAACCGAATTACTCGAAACTGCAGCACCGGATGCAGTGGTCGAACCGGATATTTCTGTCATTGCTCCCCCATGTGCAATTCCGGGGGATGTTGAAGAATCCGTTCCGGGCGGCGAGATCGACTGGTCGGGCAATATGGTAAGGGCAACTGGAACGGGCGTTCTGGATACTGATAATCCTAATACAGCTCAAGCCAGATTGATGGCCGAACGGGCAGCAGTAGTTGTTGCACAGCGTAATCTTCTGGAAACGCTGCAGGGTGTACGGGTAGATTCTGAAACTCGAGTTGAAAATTTTATGACGGATTACGATGTGATTTATACCCGTGTTGAAGGCATTGTCCGAAATGCCCGACAGGTCGGACCCGCCAGATATGATTCTCTGGCAGGCATTGTCGAGGTAGAACTTGAGATGGCGATACACAGCCCGCAGGGGCTTTCCGGGGCTCTGAGCTCAGTTCTCGGCAACCCCGGGATCACTGCTGTCTCTATGTCACCACAGACAAGAGAATTCCTGGACCAGTACTCTGCGCTTGTTTTTGACGGGAGTCAGGCAGGTCTTCAGCCTTCAATGTACCCGAAAATCTACGACGCAAACGGCAACCTTCTTCTGGATACAAGGAATTATGCGAATTACCTTGGCTCGGGTGGTCAGACAGCGATGCAATTCATCTCAGATCTTGACCGGATACTGTCTCTCCCCGAATTTGCGCAGTCACCTCTGGTGTTGGAGGTCCTGCAGGTAACCGGGCAATTTGGATCGGATATCGTTCTGGGAGAGTCGGACTCAGGTACGCTGGGCTGGCTTGCAGAGGGACTGCCGTTGCTCATGGGAGCGGGTCGTTTTCTGCTTAACGTATTGCTGTAGGTAAATGTAATGAAATGGTTAACTCTATTTGTTGCATGCCTTGCAGCGGGGTGCAGCCAGCAGATTGTTGTGCCGGCTGCAACTTCAGTCTCAGATTCAAATCCTTCTATCTCTTCTTCTGCGGCTACTGCTGAAATTCAGGCACCCGGGTCGAATGAAACTGAGATTCTTGCTGAGGGTGTAGCAGCTCTGGGATTCTCAGGAGGAATTGATACAGCCCGGGATCACGCTCTGGATGACGCCCTTAGAAAAGCAATCGAACAGGGAGTCGGAATTTACATCGATGCGGAGACCAGGGTAGAGAACTTCCAGCTGATTTCCGATGAGATCTATTCAAAAACTCAGGGATACGTCTCAAGTTACAGGATAATTCACGAGGAACAGGATGGAGATCTATACAGAGTTGTGATTCGCGCCGTGGTGAATACAGCCGGCATAGAGAACGACCTTGCAGCCATCGGTATTCTATTGCGCGAACAGGGAAGACCGAGGCTCATGGTGGTTGTTAGGGAACTTTCCGATGTGTCCGATCTCTCAGATGCCGACAGACTGATGAGCAGTGTAATGTTTGAAACCATGCTTCTGGATCACTTCACGAATCTGGGCTTCCCGGTAGTGGACGCAGCCACAGTCGCTGACATCCTGCAGAGGGATCAGCTAAGACTCATTCTGGAGGGAGATGATCGGACAGCTGCGCTTATTGGTCTTGAGGCGGGTGCTGAGATAATTATCGCGGGAACAGCCCTCTACACGACTGATTCTCGAATGATTGCCGGGTCTCCCAGGGAAATGCATGAGTTTCAGATCAGCTGCAGGGCTGTTAACACCAGAACAGGCAGCGTACTCGCCGGTTCCGCCATTACTGTAGAGATGCCTTTCAGCGAGAGCCAGGCGCGCACCAGGGCGGCAGACAGTACGGCCAGTCAGCTTTCCTCCGATATTCTGGCTGGCTGGATCTCTGAAGATATTGTAACTGTTATTGTGGTTACCAATGCTGATTTCACTACAGTTCAGGCTCTTCGATCGGAGCTTCGCCTCAAAATCAGAGGTGTGATAAATGTGATAACAAGGGATTTCATCGGTTCAAGGGCTACTCTGGAAGTGATATCGGAAACTTCTACTGCTGAAGTTGTAGATGAACTGGTTTCCAGTGATATTGATATCGATTTTGAAGTCATTGGAATATCTGGCAACAGGATTGATATTAGATTCATGGATTAGCCCGTATTCATTCAGCGCAACACAGTCATGAAACATGAAAAGGGGGTATCACGATGCACCGTAATGTGTTCGTTATACTGGTTACTATACTTGTCCTGCTTCATACAGCAGGAGTTTCCTCAGTCTTCCGTTCAGCGGCAGATCCGTCTGCCAGCGTTGTCTCCAGTGAAGTAAAAGGCGGTTCATTAGTAGCTGTGATAGGAGGGCCTCCCGGCTGGACGAGGGTTTTCGGGCTCGCTTACCACGATCAGCACAATATGCTCTACACCAGCCGCGGTGGAGAATCTCCGAGCAACGCCCTGGCTTACGCGTCTTACGCAGGGGGAGAAACTGTAACCTGGGTGGAATTTGCCAATGTTGATTTCGTCTCCGGTCTGGGATGCTATCAGGACGATCAGCTCTATGCGATAACACAGAGTCATCCTACAGCACCTGTTCCTTATTATCTCTACACTTGGCAGCTTGATGGTTCGGGAATACCAATGCCTTCACCTGACATCTATCCATTGGGAACAACATTCATAACAGGCGGCATGGGCGGATGTGAATGGGACGGTGATTATCTGTGGACTGTGGATCAGAATTTCGTTGCGGATGATGATCCCATTATCTACAAATACGATGTGAGTACTCATGCAATAGTAAGCAGCTGGAGCTACAACGATCTGGGGGCTTTCGGCATTGCATGCGTATGGGATCAGGGCAGTCTTTACATCTGGGTAAGCGACTGGTTCGGCGGCAGTGACCTGGTAGAGCATTCAGACACCGGATCCCTGACAGGCCTTACCTATGCTATTTCCGCTTCACCTAACGATATCGCTTACAAATACGATACAGACTTCGATGGTCCCGGCTTCTTTGTCGGAGATTACAATACAAACACAATTCATCTGTACGATCATTGTCTGTCCAGTCTTGAGAACTCCACATGGGGAGGCATAAAAGCCGGTTTTATTGAGTAGGCAGGGACGGTTTTTTCTCTCCGGTTTCTTTCTCGGGAAGACGTTTGTAGATCAATTCGGCAAACAGGCACATAACTCCTATAAGGGAAGCGGTGAGCAACAGGCGCGTTGCTGCGAATCGCCATCCCAGGAACTGAATCTCCATCAGTTCCTGCGGAATCTTGATGCAGGCCCAGGCGGAGAGAAAAGCCATAACGTTAGCTATCCTGGCGCCTTTCCCGATGAGCATAGCACCCATGGGGAACGCTACATAAAGCGGCCCTGTAGGGAGGGCTCCCAGGATCATACTGAGAAGCAGCCCCTTTATGCCCGATCCGGCGCCCAGGTATCTGACGACCACCTCTCTTGAAACCCATACAGCGAACAGCCCCATCAGGATGAGAACCGCGGGCAGGATGTAGACCATCTCCAGGAGGAAGCTCCAGGAGATGTCGGCCACCCTTTCTCCTTTGTCGGGAAAGATCAGGGAAACCGTCACAGTAATTGGAATAATGAGCGCGAGCATTGTCCAGTCCCAGCGAAGCTTTTTATACCAGGGAGCGGAGGGAGCATCATTTAACGAAGTGTTTTTCCGGGGTGGTTTCACAGTATCAATCCCATCAGTATTGCGATAATTATCGCTGCAATAAAGCTGAAGCCGTTCCGAATAAGGGTGAACCTCTTTCCCAGCTCCTTAACTTCGACAGGAATGAATATGAACCCCACCATGGTCAGGGTGGTTATGAAGGCCGCAACCGACATAATGGAAGCGCCGGACTGCATCAGCGATGCCCCCATAGGGAAAGCGAGGATAGCCGGGATGAACAGCACCGACCCGAGTACTGCGGCAATAGCGACTCCAAGTAATCCGCTGCTCTTCCCAAGTACATCTGAGATAAAGGAGGGAGAGACGAATCCAAGAAAAAGACCTATCACCACTATCACGAGTAATACTGCGGGAAGCATTTTTCCGGCGGCTTTCCAGGCAATCTTCAACCCCTTCAAGGTTTTCTTCCGGCTCTTCAGAAGAGAAAACAGAAGCGCCAGACACACAAGGGAGTTTATCACTATCGCCGTTGGAGACATTTGGTTTTTCCTTCCACGTCACTGCAGCGACTCATCGGGCTACCTTCTTATCGCAGAGGCTGACGAAACGGTTCAGCATCGCAGTTCTCTGTTCTATTGCCTCTACCCAGGCAGCCATGCTCCGCTTCCCTTTACCGGTTATCCTGTAGATTCTTCGCTTCGGGCCGGAGCCCCCATCCTCCCATCGGGATGTCAGCAGACCTTTTCCTTCCATCTGCCTCAGTTTCCTGTATACCGCGCCGGTATCCGGAAGCGGTCCGGGAAGAGGGATCTCCTTCATACGGCCGACTATCTCGTAACCGTGTGAAGGTTTCCCGGAAAGCAGATAGAGTATCCGAGGCTCTATGAAACGCTTTCCTGGCCCTTCGCACCTGAACGCGTCGTACTCCGTCAGCCCGGGCTCGTCTTTCACGTTCCGTCCGGTCATCGTTTCCTTCCACTGGGTTCTAATAACTGTTAATCACATCTATATGTAAATTACATCTACTTGTCAAGGAATCATGAAATTTTTTGTATATATAGAACAATTAATTGATATTTCAGTTACTGATCCCCGGGGGGCAGGCACAATTGTCACAGATCTGTATTCGAGTCAAAGACCTGGTGAAAACATACAAGGATCTGACCGCACTTGACCGTATATCCTTTGATGTGCGTGAGGGAGAGATCCTTGGAATTCTGGGGCCGAACGGGTCTGGAAAGACCACAACTCTCAAATCCATTCTTGGAATCATCGAATTTGATGAGGGTTCAATCGAGGTGAACGGTCTTTCCGTAAAGAATCGAAGAAAAGAAATCCTGAAAGATATGGGAGCCATTCTCGAGGGGGCCAGAAACATCTACTGGCACCTTTCCCCCAGGGAGAATCTCACATACTTCGCGGGAATCAGAGGCATACCGAAAAAGACGATTATCAGGAGGATCGATTACCTTCTCGAGAGCCTCGAACTCTCCTCTGTTGCTGACAAGGAAATCAGGCAGTTCTCCTCGGGAATGAAGCAGAAGTGTGCCCTTGCATGCGCCTTTATCTACGATCCCTCCATACTTCTCCTTGATGAACCCACTCTGGGGCTGGATGTGGAGATCAGCCGAACCATAAGGGACTGGCTTCTGAATGTGGTGGAAAAAGAGGGAAAAACCATTCTTATCACATCCCACAATATGGATTTTATCGAATCCATCTGCGACAGGATTCTCATCATTCGCAGGGGTTTGATTATCTCCCATGAAACCGTCGCATCCCTGAAGGAAAAATTCGCCCGAAAACATTTCAGAATAGATCTGGAGAGCGAGCCGCACAGCCATCTGCTGGATAAGATAGCAACCCTGGGCATCGTTTCAGTTTCCGGGAGTTCTATCAGTGTTGAACTGGAGACCGCGAATCAGCTGATTCCTCTGATGAGAATACTCGGCGGAGCGGACACGAAAATGCTTGATTTTCACACCGTGGAGAACGATCTGGAGGAAATCTTCCTTGAGGTTATCAGGGAGGAAGAAGAATGAGATTCATAAATCTGATAGTTGCCGAGGCAAAAATGCTCTATTGGAGCCTGCGCAGATACATGTTCAACACGGTTGCTATGCTGGTTGTAATGTTTCTGATATTCATGGGAATGTTCTGGGGGATCAAGAGTATCGGGGGCTCGGGGGTAACGGGTGATTCTCTGGACAGCATGCTTGTCGGTTACGTGCTGTGGGTCAGTGCCATGCTTGCCCTTCAGAATACCGGTACCGAGATAACAAGCGAATCAATGAGGGGAACGCTTGAGCAGCTTTACCTGTCTCCAATGGGGGCTGATAAGATATTCTTCGTCAAAGCAGTGATAAACATGGTCTTTAATTTTGTCTTCATTACAGCTATGCTCTACCTTTCCATGGCGGCAACGGGAAGATGGATGAGCGTTAATCTGCCGTACCTGTACGGAATGGTACTGTTATCCACACTCTCCCTTGTTGGAATCAGCTTCATGATAGGGGGCATCGGGCTCATACACAAACGGATAGGTTCGTTGATCGGGATTCTATCCTTCGGCCTTATAGGTCTTATGCTTCTTCCTACTTATCCCATAACACCTTACGCTTTTCTGCCATTTGTGGCCGGAGCCGCAGCGGTGCGAAACAGTATTGTAAGGGGACATGTCTACCCTGTATGGTGGTACCTGTTCATAACCGGCAACAGCCTTATCTACCTCTTAGTCGGACTGTTCGTATTCAAGAGAATGGAAAAAAAGGCCAGACGGCTGAACAAGATGGGGCAGTACTAACCACCGGTACGAACGGCAAAGGCTCTGTTCCCACCGCTTTCCACCCAGAGGTTTGCGGTCATCCAGTCCGTATCGCTGTCCGATCCCACGCGCCACTCGAATCCGGTTACGGTATCCTTGATAAGTCTCCCATCCTCATGCTGAGTCTCCAGTGCATATCTGTCGCACATAACTATTCGAGATCCTTGCAGACTTTGACCGCTCCGCCTTTGTGGTAAATCTTATAATCTCTTGTTTCAAAGAGATGTATCATTCTCTGATTATCCACTGTAGTCTGGGCTACGATCTGCTTTACTCCCCATTCCCGTGCTATCTTCTCGCAGTATTCGGTAACGATACCCCCAAGCCCCCGGTTCTGCCACTGATCATCAACAAGAATTGCGTATTCAACGGTTTCCAGATCCGGGTCAGCCACCAGTCTCCCGATGGCGTGGATTGAGCGTTTGTCTCCTTCCGATATTTCAGCTACGATGGCAATTTCCCTGTCGTAATCTATATAGCAGTAACGTACAGCAGCCTTATGATTTGCCCAGTTGTAGAAGAAACCGAACCTTGAATAGATGGATTCCTTTGAACAGCTGCCAAGCATATCCATCCACATGGGTTCATCTTCAGGCTTAATAGGCCTCAACAGAATCTCAGTTCCATCTCCAAGTATTTTCCCGGTAACGAATTCAGCGGGATAAGGTCGAAGAGCAAGATGATCGTACGGTCTTTCGAGAGTTACTTCCGGTGATATCGATGCTCTGGCATCAAGAGCAATAATTTCACTGGAATTACAGAGAAGAGGATTGATATCGATTTCTTCGATCTCTGGGTTGTCACAGACCATATATGAGAACCGCATCATGACATCCATCAGTGAATCTAAATTCACAACGTCCCTGCCTCTGAAACCTGACAGAAGCGGGAATATTTTAAGTGACTGAAGCATTCTAGAAGCAAGGTGTTCGTTCAGAGGTGGAAATCCAAGAGCTGTATCACCCCAGATCTCTGTTGCAACACCTCCTTTTCCGACCATGATTACAGTCCCGAATACGGGATCCTTCCTGGCTCCAAGAATCAGTTCAAGACCATCTTCCAGAGGAACCATACGTTGAACGGAAATACCTGATATCTCGGCGTCGGGATTGTACGAAGAAACTGATTCAATAATGTGTTTCCATGAACTCCGAAGAGTACTCTCGCATTCGATATTCAATACCACTCCACCTGCTTCCGTTTTGTGTGAGATATCAGGTGAATGTATCTTCATGACAACTGGATATCCGATCCGGTCAACAATAGCAAAAGCTTCATCTACAGATTCAGCAATTTCAGGACGTGTTGTGGATATACCGTAGAGGTTCAGCAGCGACTTCGCGTCCATTTCTGACAGCATACCTTTCTTCAAAGGTAAAACTGAAAGAAAATCCGATCGCATAGCTGCCTGATTCTTGTTGAATTCCACCATGATGTCCCTGGGAGTCTCGTAGAGATCCTGAAGATTGTCAGCATAGTTAACCAGTGTCATGAAAGCTCTGACAGCCTGCTCGGGAGTTGTAAAAGTTGCTACACCTGATTCAACCAGGATAGCCATTCCCTCCTTGACCGTTTCTCCTCCCATCCAGGAAGCAAGTACTGGTTTTCTGGTCAATTCCGTCAGTTTGCCTATCTTCCCGGCTACTTTGTCCGGTTTCGTCATTGCCTGGGGAGTCAGAATAACAAGTAATGCATCCACACCGCTGTCATCAAGTACGATTTTAGCAGCTTTCTCGTATCTTTTGGCGTTCGCATCCCCCAGTATATCAACCGGATTACCTCCCGACCAGAAAGCTGGAAGACAATCATCCAGCGCTTTCTTACTTGTTTCAGATAGAGCAGCGAGTTTCCCGCTGTGTTCTATAAGAGTATCAACAGCCATTACTCCCGGCCCTCCGGCATTCGTAACTATTCCCAGTCGAGCTCCCTGTGGAAATCTGTTCCGCCCGATTAACTCCACACAATCGAAGATTTCTCCTAAGTTCAGAACCCTCGCCATTCCCGCCCTTCTGAAAGCCGCGTCGTATACAGCGTCTTCAGCCGCCATCGCTCCTGTATGCGATGCTGCCACAGCTGCAGACTGGGGAAACCGTCCGGCCTTGTAGACAATTATCGGTTTTGTTCTGGCAAAAGCCCTGGAAGCAGTCATGAACCTGCGCGCATCTGTAATGGATTCAATATACAGGATGATAGACTCAGTTTTCTCATCTTCTCCTAAATAATCTATCAGATCTGCGAAATCCACATCGAGAGCATTACCGATTGAAACAAAGTACGAGAATCCTATTTTCTCATCACGGGCCCAGTCCAGTACTGAAGTACAGAGGGCCCCCGACTGCGATACGAAAGCCACGTGCCCCTTCATTGGTATTCCATGCGCAAAACTGGCATTCAGATTGATTCCGGGCACGATAATGCCCAGGCAATTGGGTCCGAGTACCCGCATATCAGGATATCTGTTTATCTGTTTGCGAAGACTTGCGGACAGCAGCACACCATCCGGACCGGATTCTCCGAATCCGGCTGACATGATTATGACGCCCTCCACTCCAAGCTCACCGCATTCACCGATCAATGAAGGTACTTTTTCAGCGGCAGCGCATATTATGACAAGATCAGGTTTTCTAGGAACGCTTGCGAGATCATGATAGCATGGAACACCGAGGATAGCCTCACTGACAGGATTTACCGGGTATACAGCACCACTGAACGCTCCACCTACCAGATTGGAGAGAACCTTCCCTCCGACACTGTTAGGATTGATGGTAACACCAGCAATGGCAATTCGTTTCGGATTAAGCAGCTTGTCCAGCCCATGAACATTCATCATCAACCTCCAGGAAAGCAAGAAGTAAGTACGTGAATATAAGTTTAACCGGTCTCAGGAAGTAAGTGAATTCTTTGTGTACTTATCCAGCAGAAGTAACTATCCGGAATTATTGACATCGACAGACAGCTTATCCAGGCAGGTCATGAAGATATGCTCAAGGCCACTTCAATCATCAAATGTCATCATAACCGTGGGAATGATGAACTTGTAAACAGAGCAGTAAAGGATTTTGCTTTGGAGAAGCTTCCCTTCAAGCAGTTCCGCCTGAACCCGTGAAAATAGTCTGCCAGCTACACCGTGATCTCCGGGAAGAACCCAGGCCTCCGCCGCAGCGGTGCGCAACAGTATTGTAAGGGGACATGTCTACCCTGTATGGTGGTACCTGTTCATAACCGGCAACAGCCTTATCTACCTCTTAGTCGGACTGTTCGTATTCAAGAGAATGGAAAAGAAAGCAAGGCGGCTGAACAAGATGGGGCAGTACTAACCCTATCCATTAATCGTCCTGTTCAATATCATTAGAGTCCTTACAAAGAGTCATAAGCCACCTGTATTCATCAGCCAGTATTTTTCTTTTCTTCAGATCCTTCAGGTTTGTTATGCCGGTGTGAAAGGTATCCTTTGCTATCTCCGGCTGCTTCATTTTGCTCACGGCCAGGTTCATTATCCGCAAATATACCTCCAGCCTCTGTGGATCCCTGGGAATCAATTCCTTCAGCAGAACAAGAGCATCCTCATACCTGCCCTGCATTATTCGCGCTTCGGGAATACTGAAGTTCAGGTGAATTTCCCTGCTGTGTGATTGTGGATTGAAGATCGATCTGAAAGGATTTGAGACCAGGAGTGATAAAGGCTCCGCCATGATGATTCCCGGCGGGATCAACAGGAATACAGCAAACAGGGATATCGGGATGCCACAGTTGAACATTATTACGCTAACCGCAAAAAAGGGGATCGAGATCAGGAATCGCTTGAAAAGCAACCTCAGAGCAAATCCAGTATCGTTCAATTGCAGAACCTCATCATTAGATCAGGCTCACAACAAGGGCGCCCCATACGGTGAGGAGCACATTGCCGATGGCGTACGGCACCGTATATCCGATAACGGGAATCGAACTCTCCGCATCCTCCTTCACGGAATTCAATGCAGCGGTGCATGTTCCGACGCCTGTCATGGCTCCGAGCAGAAGGACCGGGTTCAGCTTCAGGGCGTACAGGCCGAAGAGCCATGTAAGCAGATGCGGAATAACTGTAAGACATGCTCCGGCAAGTAAAATGTTTATTCCCGCCTGCTGCAGGGCCGCCACTGCCCGGGGGCCTGCTGAAATACCCACGCATGCTATGAACAGGTTAAGCCCCAGGCTCGTGAATATCCACTGAGTAGGTACAGGTATGCTTCCCCACGTAGGTTTTCTGGATCGCAGCCACCCGAAGAATATGCCCGAAACGAGTACTCCGCCACCAACTCCAAGAGTAATAGGAATCCCTCCGACATTAATCGCCAGAAGGCCGATCAGTGTTCCTGCTATAATTCCGATTCCAACAGTAACCAGATCGGTGATCTGCGACAGGTGCTCCGGATATCCGACAGCATCAGCAAATCTCTCTACATCCGGCCTGCTGCCGATAACCCTTATAACATCACCCGTATAGAGCTTGAGTCCGGGAGCCAGGGGAAGTGCGTGTCCCTGTCGGTAAATGGTGTGTATGAAGCATCCGTGTCCATACCTGCTGAATATCCAACCGAAAGTTTTACCATCCAGCTCTTTGCTGGTCAGGCAAATGCTGAGAATCTCCCCCAGCATATCATCTATGTACCTGTCATCCACTTCAGGTCCAACTATATCGCACGCTTTATATACGAATCTTCGGTAACCGGTAATTACAACTATGTCATCCTTCTTAAACCGGAGATCATCCGGAATTGTTTTGATCAGTCTCTCTCCCCTTTTCACTGCCTCGACCGAAACGTACTCGGGGAACATAGAACGGACCTCGGTAACTGTGCTGCCGATGGTTTCCTGCTTCTCCACCCTGTACGCCCTTGGCATTACAAGGCTCGACCAGTGAAATGCTTCGAGGGTCTCCGGGGCTTTCATAGTACCTAATTCGCTCTCTGCCTTCCTCGCTTCCGCAGGAAGATCAAACTTCCAGAGCTTTCCTAAAACCTTGAGAAGGATTATCAGTCCTGCAGTACCGAAGATGTACGTTACTGCATAAGCCACCGCTACATCTGATTTGAGGTTCATGCTTGAGGTTGCAGGCAGATTTGAAAGATGGCGGATGGCTCCGTCAGCCGTTCCAATAATTGTGGATTGTGTAAGGGCTCCACCCATCATACCTCCGGCGTAACCCCTGTTAAGACCGAATATCTTTGCAAGCAGGATTGCAGCGATCAGTGCGAATACGCAGAAGAATACAGCTACGGAAACGTACTTCATCCCTCCCCGCTTCAATCCGCTGACAAAATCGGGTCCCACTCTGTAGCCGATGATAAAGATGAAGAGCCCGAAGGAAATGGTCTTTATCAGGCCAAGGTCATACTCGGTATTCTTCAGTACAAGCGCTCCCAGCACAATTGCAACAAGCAGAACACCTGTGGTGGATCCAAAAGAAAATGTACCGAATTTCAACTTACCGAAAGCGTATCCGCCAGCCAGAGCCGCAAATATAAGCAGAGAGGGATTATTCTGAAGAAATGTTCCAAGAGCGCTGAATATGGAATTCATTCTTTCCACTCTTTCCTGTACTCTTCCAGAAGATCGCTTATACACTTGCCTATTTCCGCATAGTCAGCCCCGAACAGGTTGGCCAGGGAAACCCTGACCGACATCTCCGGTGCGTCAAAACCGCCGCCGTCCATCAGCACGATTCCCTTCTCTTCCGCCAGCCTCCAGACAAAATCTATCGGCTCGTGGGTCTTTTCCATCCAATCGCGGAATTTCTCCCCGTACCGCTGCAGGGCAAGTTTCTTTATATCGATGGTTGTGTAGTAGCATGCGTAGCATGGAAGCTCAGGTCCTTCGATTCCCAGGGCTTTGTACAGGATTTCATACCTTTCATGAACAAGATCCTGCATCTCCTTTTTGTAAAGATGGCTATCGCTGTCCAGCAGCTCAGCAAGGGAGAAGAACACCATCATCACCTGCTGCGGGGTTGAAAGACCGGCGGTGTGATTAAGGGCAACGGTGCGGCTGTCAGCGACAAGTCTGTCGATAAGTTTTATTTTCGAGGGGTCTGTCGCGATGGTCTTGTATCTCTCATGCAGCTCCTTTTTCTTCTTCTGCGGAAGGGCGGCTATCATCTCATCCATCACGTTATCCTCATAAATACCGATGGCTCCAAGCCTCCATCCGGTTGCGCCGAAATACTTGGAGTAGGAATAGACAAGAATAGTATTTCTTGGCGCTATCGCCATCAATGATCTGAATCCGTTTACAAAGGTTCCGTAGACATCATCGGTCAGAATTATAAGATCCTTCCTCTTGGTCCTGACAAGTTCAGCGAGCTTCTGGAGGCTTCTGTCCGCAATGCTGACGGAAGTCGGGTTAGAGGGGTTCACAAGGAAAAATGCCTTAATCGCGGGGTCGGAAAGCTTATCCAGTTCACTATCAGGATACTGCCAGTTATCACCCTCATTCTGCTCTACTTCTATTTCAACAAGCTGATAATCGTTCAGCACCGGTATCTCAATGTATGGTGTAAAGATCGGAGTTCCAAGCGCGATCTTGTCTCCCGGGCAAATCAGTCCGTTCTCCCGAAGGGTGTTGAAAATGTAGGTCATTGCGGCTGTACCGCCTTCGGTTACGAAAATATCCATCGTTCCGTCAGGTGGATCGTCATTACACATTGTATTATTCAGATAGGCTCTTACTATCTTCTGTGTGTTAACAAGCACCCTGTCAGGAGTGGGGTAGTGATCACCAAGGATTGCATCAACCATTTCACCTATATAGGAATCGCCGTCAAGTCCAAGTTTTACAGTGACATAACCGAATGCGTCCATAAGGAAACCAGCTCCACTCCTTTCTGCATTAATACTGCAGAATTCAAGGAATCTATCAGCTGCTCCCTTAGAATCCGGCGAGCCTGCAAGCCCGGGGCGGCTCATAATCCTGTGAGCCTCCTCAAGGGCAAAAGAACCGAACAGGAAATAGGCTTCTCTGGGCGCAGCGGCAACCCAGTTCGGATTACCTCTTCCGGCGTTGAGCATCATTCTTATCTGTGAATTATCAGACATGGATATAAGTTTGTCCTTCAGTTCAAAAGGACTGAGGGGTTCGTACTTTTTTTCAATCTTTGCTCTATCCATAATTCACCCTTTCTCTGATCAAGTCCGCCGATAGGGCAACGGCAGAAGAGATGTGTGATACCCGGCGCATCGTCCGGAAGCTCCATACACGGTAACTTTGATAATATCCAAGGGGTGAACGGAGTGTCAATAATGCTTCTGCGGTATTGCCTCATCTGCAGAGCGGGAGTAGATTTCAGCGTATAATTCAAGGCATAGTATCGATATGAAACAATTACTTATGCATACTCAGAAATACTACTGGAGGCTTCCATGGTAACTGTCAGACCGTTCAACGGGCTTCGCCCCGCAAAGGAGCTTGCCGAGAAAATCGCATCTCCTCCATACGATGTACTGGATTCGAACGAAGCACGTGCTGCTGTAACTGAAAATCCACTCAGTTTTCTCAGGGTTGTTAAACCTGAAGTTGACCTTGACCCGTCAGTCGATCTCTACGACTCTAAAGTATACGAGCAGGGTGCGCTCAATCTTCGCACGCTCATGGAACGCGGAGAGATGATACAGGATAAAAAACCGATGTTCTACTTCTATCGTCAGATAATGGGTGATCACTCTCAGGTCGGACTCGTCGCGAATGTTTCAGCTGAGGATTACAATAACAATCTAATAAAGAAGCATGAATTCACAAGAAAAGTTAAAGAAGAAGACAGGATCCGCCACATAGAAAGCCAGAATGCCCAGTGCGGCCCCGTGTTCCTTACTTACCCCGATGTTCCGGAGTTCGATGCCCTTCAGAAAAAGGTCTGCTCCCGAATCGATCCTGAATACGATTTCGAGTCGCCCGATGGTATCCGGCATACTTTCTGGCTGGTTGCTGAGGATGACGCAATAGAAACCATCGAAAGGATATTCCAGGAAATCCCTTCTCTCTATGTAGCCGATGGGCACCACAGGAGCGCCGCAGGTACGATAGTTGCCGAAAGAAGACGTGACCGCAACGGCAACCACACAGGTCATGAGGAATACAATTACTTCCTGGCGGTGATATTCCCCAAGAGCCAGATGAAAATACTGGCTTACAACAGAGTGATTGCCGATCTTAACGGCAATTCAGAAGATGAGTTCATGCGGGAAATCCGCCGGAAATTCAATGTTACCGAAAATGCACTCCCGGCTCCGGATTCCCGGTTGAAGTATTCAATGTACCTCAGCGGAAAGTGGTATGGTCTTGAACCGTCAGCCGGCAGCTTCCCGGCTTCCGATCCTGTTAAAAGTCTGGATGCAAGCATCCTTCAGGAGAACCTCCTGAATCCTCTACTCGGCATTGATGACCCCAGAACCAGTGAACGCATCAAGTTTGTCGGCGGGATCCGCGGCACGCAGGAGCTTGAAAGACTTGTAGATTCAGGCAGCTATGAAGTCGCGTTCTCACTTTTCCCAACCTCCATTGATCAGCTTATAGAAGTTGCCGAAAGCGGTAATGTGATGCCTCCAAAGTCGACGTGGTTCGAGCCGAAACTCCGAAGCGGAATGGTTGTACATTTACTGTGAAAGCTGCAATTGCTCTGTTTTCGATCTGTATCGCCCTGATCTCCTGCGGGGAAACCGATAGAGCTTCGATAGTTGTAACATCTTTCTCTACAGCGATCTCCGATTCAAACTACCAGGAGGCCTGGACTCTTATTACTCCGGAAAGCCGGCAGTGGTACGATTCTACTGCTTCGATCCTGCACGAGTTCGGCTGGATCGAATCCGAGGCAGCTGTGACCAGCCTTGCAGGAAGCATGACAGAAGAGGAGTTCCTCAGCCTGACGGGAAAGGATATCTTCGTAAGGATGGTCAGCATCTCTGAAGATGTGCATAATCTCAGTAGCAGCATCAAGTCTGTCAGTTATCCGGACAGCCTTGTGGGAGTTGTAGTTGTCAGAACGGACGATGGCCTTCAGGAGATCATCGTCAGAAACATCGGCGGAGAATGGCTGATCGACCTGACCAGCCTGACACCTCCGGTTGAAGGAGGTTAAGTATTATGGCGGGAAAGAGCAGAGGCATCATTATTTTTGCATTTCTTTTTGGAGGAGTCGGGATTCTCTTCCTCCTCTCTGGCCTGGGTGTTTCCATAGGTAAGTGGTGGCCTGTGTTCTTTACGGCGATTGGATTTGCGTCCTTCGTCCGCGGCCTTCAGGAGATCGGCAATGTGGTTTTCGGTCTGCTTCTCATAGGCTGGAGCGCGGCTGGAATAGTATGCCTTCATTCAAATGAACTTGATATCACAAACGGGTGGCTCTTTTTCATAGGCGCTTTCATCCTGTGGATCCCGATTTCGTGGGTTCTCGGCAGACTTTTAAGCACAGACACTAAATAGAGTTCCCACTCTATTCGAGCAGTTAAAATGGTCTCCTAACCTGGTCATTTGTAGTTACCAGAAAGGTCAGAAGATGAAAACGGGATTGTATATTCTCATTATGTCCTTACTGGTTATTGCCGGTTTTTCTTACGCCTCTGAAGTAACGTTGAATATTCCATTCGACGAAACAGAACTCACAATAACCAGTATGGATACATTCATAAAAGTAATTGTTCCCGGTTTACCTTCGACGGGGATCGTCGGTTTTCCTTCTCTTCCTGTGATGCCTGTCAGAATTGCCATGCCGACCGGATGCCGTGCTGTTTCAATCAAGATCATTGAAGCGGAATACAGAACCTTCCCTTCCAGACCGGAATTGATTCTTCCATCAACTCTGCCCGTTCCTGTCTCTCTGCCGGGGCGTTCAGTACCCGTTCAACCTGATCCAGCTCTCTATGGCTCAGATGAATTCTATCCGGACAGAACTGTTGAGCTGACCGGATCATCAGCTCTATGGGGTATTCCTGTGGCCGATGCAACCGTATATCCGGTACGATGGAATCCTTCAAGCAGAGAGCTGCAGGTTCTTTCAAACCTGCGGGTCTCGGTTCAATACGAAAGCGATAACTCCGTAATGCTGATCAAGAAAAGACTCCTTTCAAGTGAGCTGCGCTCACAGGAGATGGTTAGACATCTCGTTGTGAACCCCGGAGGGGTCTCTCCCTCGGGCGCTTCATTCGTCGAAGCAAAAGATCTTCTCTACGGTCAATATGTTATCATCACAATTCCCGAATATGAAACTGTGATGCAGGAACTCGCTGATTGGAAAACAGCAAAGGGCGTTCCCGCCAATGTCTATACAACTGACTGGATACAGAGTCAGTACAGTTTTTATGATCTCCCGCAGGATATCCGGGCATTTCTCACTGACTGTCGGGATGAAGGTGTGGATTTTGTGCTCATAGCCGGAGATGACAGCAGAGTCGTAGCCAGAAGAGCGAAGCTGGATACAGGAAGTAATACCGAATATGCACCCTCCGATCTTTACTTCGCTGATATCAACGACTCCTATCCGGGGGAAGACCTCTGGGACAGTAGCGGAAATCACGTATGGGGCGAGTCCACAGACGATGTCGACTATCACCCGGATCTATGGGTAGGCCGCGCTACTGTAGCTTCTTCAGCAAAGGCAGAATTGTTTGTTAACAAGGTTCTTTTCTACGAGCACAGGCCCAGCAGTTATGACACGGCTCTTGTTGATTACTTCGAATCCTCCCCGCCGGAGATAAGAATGGGATACACCTGCGGTGATCTTTCCGGCTCCGGCACCAGTTACGGCGGTGAAGGCGGTGAACTCATCTCTGTCAATTTCGTTCCGCCCGGATGGGATGAAGAAAAGCTCTACGAGATGTGGAGCACAAACAGCACACCGAATACCATAGCGATGATAAGTGACGGCGCTCATCATGTTTATCACGCAAATCATGGCGGCATAACAGGCATGTATACTAATTACGGGGAAGATTTCACTGTTACGGATATCATGAATCTCACTAACATTACACAAGGCTCCAGTGTTACAATATGGAACACAATGGCCTGCCTGACCGGTACCTTTGATGAGTGGTGCTGTGGCGATGGCTGGATCAACAGCGAAGAGGGTGGTGGTTTCGGAGCATTCAATGCCAGATATGGATGGTACTTCCCCGGAGCAATCGGCGAAGGAATGAGCGAGCACTTATGTCAGGCTTTCTATGATGAGTACTTCAATAACGATCTGTTCGAACTGGGAATTGCCCACGCAACCGGCCTGGATGATTACCATCCGCCTTCGCAGCCTTATTCAGAATATTATGACTGGTGCGTGAAGGAATACAATCTCTTTGGAGACCCTGAGCTTCCAATGTGGACACTCGAATCTATGGAGCTGACAGTTACTCATACTTCCGCTATCTCCGGCAACAGCAGTATTCTTGTGAATGTGTCCAGCGGCGGGAACCCTCTTCCAGGTGCCCGTGTATGTCTTCAGAAAGGTGCCTGGCAGACTGGTGAAATCTATGAGATCGATTATACCGATGATGCAGGACAAGTAGAAATTTACGTAACTCCATCGACAACCGGTGCTCTCGAGATATACGTCTGGGCTCACAATCATGACACATATGATGGAACCATAGATGTTACGGGAGTTGGTATAAGTGAGCCTGAAGGCTCCTCCGTTTACTTCGGCACCTGGAGCTCCGTATCACCCAACCCGGCGTTCAGCAGTGCTGTTATCAGTTTCTGCCTTGAACAGGCCGGCCCTGCACACGTTTACGTCTTCGATATCACAGGTAGAATCGTGATGACTCTGGTCAGTGGTGAACTCAGTGCAGGTTTCCACTCGCTGGAGTGGAATCTTTGTGACAACTCAGGCACGGAAGTACCTTCCGGGCTTTATCACATCAGGATTTCTTCAGGATTAGAAGCAGCATCAACCGGTATGATTGTGATAAGATAAACTTATAGAGTAACTTCGTGGTGGACGTTTAAATTGACATGTCCATGCTCCGAATTATATTGATAGTTGGTAAAAAATGGGGGCAGCTTAAATTCGGCGGGCTATATACGCTGATAGATTGGATATAGTATGAAAATTCTCTTTATTGTTCTGTTAGTTGCTGGAATGGCTTTTAACGGTTATGCTGACGAAGGCCTCTCAGCTGCCGAGCCGCAGCATGAATATTCCACGGACGACATAATTCTGACCTCTCTTGGCACATGGGTCGTAATTGGCGCTAAAACCCCCAGAGGTATCGACTGCTCCGATTCCGTCAGCGAAATCTACATCACCGACTACAGTACCGATATGATTGCTGTCTTCGATTATACCGGTGCTTTGCTCGATCAGATCGCTTGCCCGGGCGAGGTCCCTGATGTCGCAGGTATCTGCCAGGGTCCTGACTTCCTTCTGATAAACGATTTCGGATCAGATACGGATATTTACAGATACCAGTCGGGCACCTGGAACCCGGATTTCACAAATCCAGCCTCCGCACCCACGGGTATGGACATGGACGCGACCGGTGCAATCTGGGAAATTGAAGCCTCCACCAACACCCTCTATCGCTTCGACGCAAGCGGCACTCTTCTCAATCAATGGATCCGTCCCGAGCCGCCCGCCAGCGCTTCTGCGATGGCCTGTACCATCTTCCCCATAAACGGTACGAACGTGGTAATGATAGGCGGCATGACCTGGGCAGACTTTTACTTCTACGAGTGGGACGGGACAGACCTGACATTCATCGGCACGCATGTAACTCCCCAGAGCTCCAATAAAAGCTATGGTGCCGCATGGTGCAGTCAGCGCGACACTATCTTCTGGGTATACAAAGGCGGCGGGACTTTCTACGTTTGCGAGTTCCAGTGCTTCATCACCGGTGTAGCGCTTGAACGCACTACATGGGGAGCTATAAAGGCAGTGATCTAACCGTCTGTTCTATTCTCTCATTAAATTAAGGCCCCTCCCGGAGGGGCCTTTTCTGATAGCATTATTCGTTTCGTTCTCAGGGACATGATCATCATGTTCCATCTATTCCCCGTGTAATATCCAGACGGAATCGCCTGCTGTGAATTCAGGGAAATACTGAGAATAAACGCTGTCATAATAACATCTCTCGACTTCTTCAAAAAGCCATCTATGGTAGATAATCACGTCAGTATTCTCCTGTATATCGGGAAACTGCGGGATATCCCGGAGAAAATCCGGAAAACGCGCAAGAAAAGCGTATTGACGCACATATCCCGTAGAGGTCTGGAACAGAGCGTACCGTCGTACATTTCTGTCAAAGGGGATTTCAAGGACTGTATTCTCAGAGGGTATATCGTAACACTCTCCGGGTATCTCAGCAGGCAGAAGCGGCAGTGTCATAACCGTCATTTCAAACAGCAGGAGAAACATGAACAGCGCCCGCAGTCTTTCTTTCATCAGCGAAAATGCCATTCCCGCGCCAACAGCGGCCAGAACACCTCCAAGAATTGCAAACCGTGAAGGGGCTCGAATTCCATTCAGAACAGGGATGCTCTGCATCAGTCGAAACGGCAGGGGGATCCCAAGCGGTTTCCCGAGGATCCGAAGCTCGGGGCCAAGACTCAGCAGGAACAGTCCGAGCACGACAGCCGCGAATCTCCAGCGTTTCTTCTTCCAGATAATGATCGCGAAGGCTGCAAATATGACAAGACCAGGCGTGACCACACCTTCATACGTATTCGGCATCCATGACACTCTCTGCTGCAGCCCTGTTACTCCTCCGAGAAGACCGAATGGAGAGGGGAGAATGAACGACTGGGGCTCAGCCGACCAGTATATAGCTTCTCTCCAGTTCATTACCGGGGAACCGGCATCTCCGGGTGAAGTTACGACAAAGGCTCCGTAGAGAATTATTACCGCTATCACCACAAGAACAAGCATAGCGGTTCTTTTCCAGTCCGCACGTGTTATGAATGCTGTTGCTATCACTCCGATACCAGCGAATATCGCATGAAACGGGCTCTGAAACGCTGCTGCCAGCATAGCTGCCGCAAACCCGAGATAATATCTCCGCTTCCTGTTCTTAAGGTATTCTCTGCATAGCCACAGGGTCGCTATCAATGCCCAGCAATTCGCGAGCTGATAGTGCTGCAGAAGGTGAGCTGTTCTGGAGGGAAGCCAGACCAGAGCCAGAGCCGTAAAGAGTGCGCCGTACCTGTCCGCGCCCCATGATCTTGCCAGATACCAGCCGAACAGTCCTGTGAGCAGAGTACCCAGCAGCAGCGAGAGATTGAACGAAAGAGCCGGATCAGCGCCGCTTATTCCTGTAACAGCGAAGAAGTAAGTATCGAACCAGCCTATATGGTGGTAAACCAGGGAAATACCATCTGGAGGGTAAACAAGATCACAGTATCGGGGATCAATACCTTTTTCAAGAGCATTCGAAACCCACCAGAAATGCCATACATGATCGTAAACATCGGAATCGTTCTTAACGGCTGCCCCGGGCATTGGATCACCGATGATCCTCTGCTGATGAGACAGAAATACTCTTCCATAGGGAAGCAGCAGTAGAAACAGTGAAACAAGAACTATCGCAGCAAATGATAATCTCGACGCTGAACTTTTCAGGGCATTGCCCTCTCAATACTGGAAAGAGTTCCCGAAATGCCTGAAAGCTCACCTGATATATCGTCGATATTATCTGCTATCTCTCTGAGGTAATAGCTGTCTCCAAAACCGCTTGAACTGTCCCATTCAGCGTATGCCGCTCCGGGTGAAATCAGATACCCCACAAGGAATACCGCTGCCAGAACCGCAAAAACAATACTTGCAGCAAAGGCTTTCTCGAAACCGTTTTCAAACCTTACGTCGACCTTCATCTCAATCCGTCCTTTCCGTTCAGAGGCTAATCAATACTTACCGGCTGCATCAGGTACAGAATCTGATCAGAACCAAGGAATTCAACGAGATATTCGGAAACCCCAAAGCCGGGTAATGCTATGCTGCCCGGAAAAGAGGGTGTAGGGTAAATGCGGATTTCCGGTGCTTCGTCAATGTTCATTCCTGTAAGCCCGGCGGCATAATACACCGCATCTATAACTCCTCCGTACTCATCGATCAAACCTATTTCCAGGGCGTCTGCACCGGACCATACCCTGCCCTTCCCAATGGAATCAACTTCTTCAAAGGTCATTTCCCTGCCCCGGGCAACCGTTTCAACGAAAAGGTTGTAGCCGTCCTCAAGAAGATCAAATGACCTTCCCCTCTCTCTGTCAGTGTATGGGCGGAATGGGCTGTACATGGATGCCATGGGACCTGTTGTGACTTCCTCAGTATTTATTCCAAGGCTGTCCAGCAAACCGCCGAAGGAGAATTTACCGGATATTATTCCGATGGAACCTGTAACGGTCATCCTGTCTGCGAAAATTCTGTCCGCTCCGCAGGCCATCGCGTAACCGCCGGATGCTGCCGTGCCACCCATGGAAACGATTACCGGAATCTCCCTGCGAATGTTATCAACCGCATGGTACATGTCGTCGCTGGCAAGGGCATCCCCCCCGGGCGAATCGATTCTAAGTACGATCGCCTGAACACCGGGCTGTGATGCGGCTTCCCGAAGGGCACTGCATATACTCTCGCTGCCCATGACTCTGCCTAAGGGGAAAGCAGAACCGCTCCCTCCCCTGTTAATGAAACCTGTCGCCACTACAACCGCGATATGGCTGCCCGGTCCCCATTCATCTTCCACGGGAATGGAAGCAGCATAGTTCTCCATTGAAATCACGGATATCTCTCTACCCAGCTCATCTTCAATCCTCTCCTCAATCTCGTCCTTATAGCAGATACCGCTCACCATTCCTGCGGTTACAGCTCTCGCCGCAGTATAGGGTCCGGCGTTCATTATCAGATGAAGCTGTGCGGGTTCAAGCCCGGTACCGTTGGCAACACCCGCAATAAGCTCGCGCTGCAGGGATTCAAGAAGAGCGGTTGTAGCCCTTCTATGGGCATCTGACATGTCCGAACGGGTCAGCATTTCACTTGCGCTCTTGTACTCGCCTATATGCTGGAAATCCGGGTAGATGCCTATGTCGTCAAGGAAGTCTCTGAGGAAAAATCCAGTCGATGCCAGGCCGATGAACGAAATGCTTCCACGGGGATGCATCCAGATCCTGTTTCCGCAGGAAGCGAGGTAGTATTCACCGTTGTCGCCGATTTCAAGGTAGAAATAGACTTTCTTTCCGGATCCCTTTATTCGCTGCAGGAGGTTCCTTATCTCCTCAGCCTGCGCCAGGGAACCCGCTGATCCCTCAATATCGACTATCACTCCAGCAATGGTATTATCCGAAGCGATCCTGTCCAGAATAAGGGCTGTTTCTGTGAAGCAGGGCAGAACAGGACCCAGGAAAGCCCTCTGTCTGAGTTCATCGAAATGATCGGTCTCAAGCCGTACGAATATTCCCGATGGCGCAAGCAGGTTCTGCCCGGGGGCTGAGCTGAAGGTTATATCCCCTCTGGAAGAGGAGTAGGAATAGTTATCATCGGTAATTGCGCCATACGAAAGGGCGGCTTGTCCGAACCCGGCTTCCAGACCCAGGCTAAGATAATTCTCCCCGGCATCAGCCCTGATTGCGAGTCCTTCCAGCGGGCGAACTTCAACTCCTGCTGAAAAACTGTAATCCTCGAACTCCGTTCCGGTTTCGAGATTCGTAACGATCGTAAGATCCTCGCCAAACGGCCTTGCAGCGAAACCGGCTCTATACGATGCTTCTACATCAATATCACCCGGGAGATCTATTCCTCCCCTTCTCACAAGGCCGAAGCTGAACCATTCCAGAGGACGGACAATCATGCCAAGAGTATAGAAATCCTTACCTGAAAAGGAGTTGTTTCTCTCTGTGGGATCGAACCAGGTGTAACCAACTCCGATTGAAGCGGTATTTCCGAAGACATTCATGCTGGAGGAAAAGGTGAATTTCCTCATACTGACATCGTCATCCCACCATCCGGAAAAACCGGCACCCGGTAATGCTATGGAAATCCTGTCAAATCCCTCAAAGGTGCTGTCGGATGCTGTCATGCCAATCCTGAGTCTGAGACTGTTTATGAAACTGAAACCGGCAGGATTCACAAGTTCTGGATTACCAGCTTCAGGATAGGCCACCCAGTTGAATACTTCGTTCGGACCCGGTGCAGAAATAGCTCCCGCCATGGATACAAGAATAAAAAGAACCGGAATAAAATTGAATACTTTCATCTTTCTCTACCTCCTGACAGCAGATAGCAGGGAACCATCATATTTGTTTCATCAAGATGAAAATAACCGGGACACAGCACAATTCCGCGGAATCAGATAGGGTGTATGATCGGGTCTTCCTTCAGCACCCTGCTGAGTGTGTAAGAAGCAGTATCAGCTTCCTCGTCCGATAGAACTACAAAGACCCTGTTCCTGCTGGCTGCTATGTGCTTTACATCGATATGTTCCTTAGCCAGAGCGCTAAGTGCAAGGGTCATGGTCCCGATAACCGTTTCGCAAACGGTCTCCTCAAGGTCGAAACTGAGTATAGCAAGGTCGTGCTGTACGGTGATATTCTCAATTCCAACCTTAGTCTTCATTTCATTAAGAACCTCATTCGTCTTCTCAAAGCAGCCTTCGGCAACGCTGAATGATATGTCCCCGCCTTCGGTTCCATGTTCGGTATTGAACATATGAAGAATGTTTATCTTCTTCTTCCCGAGTGCGGTAAAAAGCATACCTGCTGTTCCCGGTTCAGCCGGTACCCCATGACAGGTGAAACGGATGATCTTTCTTCTTCTTGTCATAAGGATTTCGTTCATA